>JAFMRP010000069.1 GCA_017354095.1 Ktedonobacteraceae bacterium | reverse complement strand
CAGGAGGGCCTCTCTTGTTCCGCTCGGCAACGCTGCTTTTGCAGCTACGGCTGCGCCGTCAGCCGAGCGGAGAGGCAGCCGCCCTCCTGCACCTCCCGCTCTGGCACCCCTCCAAGTGAAGCTTGACACAGTGCTTAGAAAGGTGAAGATACTATGGCCAATCCGTATGTTCAGCAGATGATGCCACCGCAGGAACAGGTTCCCCAGGACATTTATCAGCAGGCAGCAACGTACCAGCTGGGCGAGTTACGCAGGGTTTATAAACCGACCTTCACCAACCCGCTTGTCGTAATTGGCATTACACTTGGCGCCATCGTTCTTGATATCGCGGTTATGGTTGGTATTCTGGTTGCCAGCGGTTATATTTTCTATATCTTGATTGCCATTCCGATCCTTGCAATCATCTGGTGTGGATGGGCCCTTCCACATTGCGGCACACGAGCCTATGTATTCGCTTATGGGCTTATCTACAGCAGAGGCAGCCAGATCATCCCCATGCGCTGGGAGCATATTCAGTCCGTTCAGCACAAAATCGCGCAGAGCAGCTATAGAACCTCACATACCTATACGTTACAGCTCACGAATGGCCAGAGCCTGAAGTTGCCATCCGCGCTCAAAGAGGTCGTCGATCTTGGCACTACCGTCGATAACGAAGTGGGTAGGATCCAGCTGCCACAGGCGATGCAGGCATTTAGCGCCGGCCAGCCTATTCAATTTGGTCGCCTCGCCATTGATCGCAATGGCATCAACAATGGTAAAGATTTCTTCCCCTGGCAGCAGGTAGACCGTGTCGCAATTAGAAACCAGTATGTAGTGGCGGAGAAGCAGGGCGTTGTGCTCAAGCTCTCTGTGAAAGTAGAGGAGGTGCCTAATTTTAGCCTGCTGGACAGTATGGTCAATCATATCACGCAGCGCTAAATCCACTAAGCGGTGGAAACATGCTGAGCAGCGAGATTGTTGGTGAGCACATACTCGACAATCACGACATCGCGCCAGACGCCGTCAAGCCGGCCATGTTTTTCATAGATGCCGACTTCACGAAAGCCGAGCGAACGGAGCAGGCCCCGGCTGGCGGCATTCTCCACGAACACGCGCGATACCAGTTTCCAGAAGCCAGCACGCTCACACTCCTGAAGCAGCCGAGTCATGGCCAGGCGTCCGGCACTTTTGCCGCGCCAGTCACGCCGGACATAGACCGAGAATTCGACAATACCGGCATAACAGGCACGCGGGCGATAGATGGAAGAGGAGGCATAGGCGACAACATCGCCATCCTGCGCGACGACCACAATGGGGTGGACGCCATCGAACCAGGAGCGGACCATGGCCTCTGTGCGCAATTCGGTTTCAAAGGTACCCACTCGATCTTCAATCCCTTGATTATAAATAGCAGTGATGGCCGCCGCGTCGGCCTCGCTGGCCAGTCGCACTCGCATATCATTACTCCTGTTCCAGAAATAGAGTGATCCGCGCGTTGATGGCGTCGCGCACCTGGCGGAAAACGGTCAGACGCTCTTCTTCGGTGCCGGATGCCTGGCTGGGATCGGGAAAGCCCCAATGCACCTGCCGGCGCGCATTGGGAAAGTACGGACACGCTTCACGGGCCTCATCGCAGACCGTTACTACCAGATCCATTGGTGGCTGATCGCGGAACGCTTCCAGGCTCCTGGCTCGATGGTTGCTGATATCGATGCCAATCTCTTGCATGGCTTTGATGGCCAATGGATGGACTACCCGTGGCTCAGTACCTGCACTAAACACATCATAGGTAGCACCGCCTCGTGCTCGGAGCAGGCCCTCGGCCATTTGCGAGCGAGAGGAGTTATGAGTACAGAGAAAAAGCACACGCATCGGTTGTGTGACGGACTCAGTCATGATGATCCTCCTGAATTGGTATTACCATCGGCATCATTATACTTAACATAATTGTTCTAGCGTACATATGCCCAATTTTAGCCTGTTGGCAAGCATAGTTAGCAATATTACGCAGCGCTAAGGCCATCAGCGCAGAGGTACCCGCGCGGCGTCTCTTTTTCTGGCGATTCAGACAGGTCAGCAATACAAAAGGTAAAAGTACTGGCAAGGTTCAAGCAAACATGGTAGAATAGTCAGACCAACCCCATGTTCTATAATTCGGATAGAGTATATTAAATGCGTTACGCGATTTTTACCGATGTTCATGCTAATCTAGAAGCGTTAGAAGCTGTCCTGGCTAGCATAGACAAACTGGCCCGTGATGAGCCAATCGACCAGATCTGGTTTTTGGGCGACCTGGTTGGCTACGGTCCCAATCCCAATGAATGTATTCAAAAACTTCGTGAGCGTACTGATGTCATTATCGCGGGCAATCATGACTGGGCGGCAGTCGGCAAAATTAGCCTGGAGGACTTCAGTGAGGCGGCGCGCATTTCTGCGGAATGGACCGCGGAGCAACTGACCGAAGAGCACCGGCAGTTTCTCTCTGACCTGCCAGAGCACATCGATATGGAGCAAGCTGATTGTGTGCTCGTTCACGGCAGCCCCTACGGCCCCCTCTGGGAATATCTCACCTCCGAAGTGCTGGCGGAGCGCAGTTTTGACTGTTTCGTCACTCGCTACTGCTTCGTCGGTCATACCCACGTGCCCATCATCTTCCAGCAGCCAGAAGAGATTACCAACATCCCCACCGTTCCGCTCAGCGATAATGGACATCTTCTTTCAGACGGTTTCGATACCGAGGAAGATGACGAGGAAACCACCGAACTGGCGGCTATACGACCAGCGCCACTGAGCAACCAGGCAGCCGCACAATACGACCAGGCACATGGCGAGCCCGAGTCAGAGCCAGTAATAACAGCTGTGGAGGAGATTGATACTACGGCGGAAGAAGCCCCGGAGGGTATAACAGACACGCCGCCTGAGACTCCTGAAGCTCCAGATGCGGAGGAAACGTCTGAGACACGCGTAACGGAGAGCACACCAGAAGAGGGCGAGCAGACCGAAGTAGAAGCCATTCCCGAGGATCAAGAAACGGATCAGGGCGAGCAGCCAGAAGAGGGAAACGAGGAAGAAGCCAAAGAAGAGAGTTCCCCCGAGATGGATGAGCACAGCACGGAATTGCTGGAAATCACTCCGGAAGATGCCATCCACAACGCAGAGGAGCGGCTAAACGAGGAGATCGAGGAACTGTTAAGCCTGCTTGGGCTGAGTCAGGGATTAGTGAGGGTGAACAACGAGATGGTCATTCCCCCGGAAGGCGACTGGCAGGCACCGGAGCACTACCGCGCCATTATTAATCCGGGCGGCGTCGGCCAACCGCGCGATGGCGATCCGCGAGCCGCCTTTATGATCTATGATACGGAGCGCGGCTTCACGTTCTATCGCGTTCCTTATGAGATTGAGAAAACACAGGAGAAGATCATCAATGCCGGCCTGCCGCCATACCTGGCGACGCGCCTGAAATTTGGTCGATAAGATAGATATTCTATGAAACTGGTTGTCGGCCTGGGCAATCCAGGCGCTCAATACGAACGTACTCGTCATAATGTTGGATTTCGCTGTGTAGACAAGCTGGCCGCGCAGCAGGGCTGGAAGTGGGAGCGACGCGGCAGGGCGATGCTTGCCAGCGGCACCATCGGTCAAGAGAAGGTGCTGCTGGTCAAGCCCATTACCTATATGAATAACAGCGGTGAGGCGGTGAGAGAGGTAGTGAGCTACTATAAAATCCCGCCGGAGGATGTGCTGGTCATCTATGATGAGCTTGATCTGCCGGTTGGGAGGGTGCGCCTGCGCGCGAATGGCAGTGCAGCGGGGCATAATGGTATGTCCAGCGTTATCCGTCACCTGCACACCAACCAGTTTCCCCGCCTGCGCGTTGGCATTGGGCGGCCAGCGAACCAGCGCATCGACACCATCAACTATGTGCTGGGCATCCCATCCACGGACGAGCGCATCCAGCTTGAAAGTGGAGAAGACCGGGCGATCGAGGCGATCCCCATGCTCATCCAGCAGGGCATTGACGCCACCATGAATACGATCAACATCGATCCTGAAGCGCAGCGCAAGGCCGAGGAGCAGCGGCGCCTGCGCCAGGAGCGACGTGCCGCCGCGCAACAGGCTGGAGAACAGTCTTCCCCTGATACAGAGTAATTCGTGAACAGAGAAATGCCGGGCCACTGATGTAGCCTGTGCCGTGATCTGTCCCTCTGCTTACTGCGCCAGAGCTGAAGCCCGCCTTGCCGCTGGTTGCGCAGAGAAGAAGGACAAAATCCAGCGCAAGGCATCAGGCAAGGCGGTCGTACGATTCAGCAGAAGCGCGACGAGCGTTCCCCCGGCAACGAGGAGCCAGCCCTGCGAAGACGGGACGACCAGTTGTAAGAAAGCACGCAGGGGAGGAACCGTGAAAGCCGCCAGCAGCACCCCAACGGAGCATGAGACAGCCCCCACAACCGATAGCGTAAGACGACCTTCGAGCCGGCTCACCTCAATAGTCTGGGCCAGTTGTGTCGCAACGAAACTGGCAAAGGCAACCGAGCGGGCCTGAGGCACTCCCTGGCCCAGCATCAGCAGGTAGGAGGCAAGCGCAGGCACCATCGTCGCAACGCCACGACGCAGGATCTCACTGCGTAATGGACCACCCAGACCTGTCTCCCCTTCACGCTGGAGCCTGGCAAGGTTGCGATGCTCTGGTTGTTGCAGGGCTACGGCCAGGGCCGGGAAGACATCGGTGATGGCATTCACGGCAAAAATCTGGCGGATGTTCAGTGGTGAACCCACACCCAGGATGCTTGCAACAGCCACCAGACCAAGTTCAGCGAAGTTTCCTCCCAACAGCAGAGCCAGAGCACTGCGCAGATTACGCCAGAAGCTGCGCCCTTCCACAAAGGCTTCCACCAGTGTCGAGAAGTCATCATCGGTAATCACCACGTCGGCAGTTTGACGAGCCACCTCGGTGCTGCCGCCGCCTACCGCGACCCCCACATCTGCCAGGCGCAGAGCAGGGGCATCGTTCACGCCATCTCCTGTCATTGCGATGGTATGCCCCTGTCGTTGCAGGCTCTCAATAATGCGCACCTTATCCAGGGGAGTCGCACGTGCAATGACCACCGCATGTTCCAGGCGTCGATCGAGTTCGCTACTCTGCAGTTCGGCAATCTCCTCTGTGGTAAGCACAGCCCCACCGTTGGCGAGAAGGCCCGCCTCACGCGCAATCGTTCGCGCGGTAGCGGGATGATCGCCAGTGATCATGATGACTCGTACGCCCGCCTCATGGCATCGCTTCACAGCAGCATGGACCGTTGGGCGCAAAGGATCGCTGATGCCGACAAATCCCAGGGCGATCAGATCCTGTGGATCGTCGAGCGAGCCATCTTGCGAGCCTTCAGCAACCATCAGCACTCGTAATCCACGTTCGGCAAGGCCCTGGAAGCGATGGAGAAGGGCGCTGCGCCCCTCCTCATCCAGGGGAGCACGCTGCCCATCGCGCATCAGCCAGCGGCAGCGGGGGAGCAATGCCTCTGGAGCACCCTTGAGAGAGAGCCGCTTTTGCACAAGCGTTGCGTGGAAAGAACGCATTGGATCAAAAGGGAGCTCGGCATCATGCTGGATGTGTAACTGCTGGCCGAGACCAGCGTCAATGGCCCCTTGCATGACAGCGATGTCAGTAGGATGCGCCCTGGCATCGTGAGCTTCGGGATGTGGACAGGCAAGGGCCGCTGTGAGCAATATATGGCGCAAATGTAGATTGAGGTCAGCGGGAGTTGTCGTCAACCGTGCTTCTTGCTCGCTATCGGCCACCAGGCTCAGCTGAAGGCGTCCTTTTGTCATCGTGCCAGTTTTATCAGCGCAGGCCACATTGACGCGGCCAAGCGCCTCAACTGCCGAGAGGCGGCGCACCAGTGCCTTCTCCCCAGCAAGGCGGCGTGCCACACCAGACTCCCCAATCTTCGCCAGCAGCGGCAATCCTTCTGGCACACCGGCAAGCGCAATCGTTGCCCCGGTTGTCAGCAGCAAGGCGAGTGGTTGTCCCCAGAGCAAACCGGCAGCGATGACAATCACTCCGCTAGCCAGCGAGATGGGAACTGACAGATGCAACATTCTGCCCAGGCGCCCCCCCAGGGAGTCAGATTCGATCTCCTCGAGAGAAAGCGCGGTTCGGGTGGCTCCCATCCGTGTCTGAGGTCCTACAGCAACCACCACAGCACGGCCTGATCCGCTGGTGACATCGGAGCCCTCCAGCACGATACGACGGGAGTCCTGGCCTCCACCAGGCATTTTCGATACCGGCAGCGCTTCTCCTGTTAAGGCTGCCTCATCCACTTCCAGGCCTTGAGCGTCTAAAATGCGAGCATCGGCTGCCACACGATCCCCAGCTGCAAGCAGCAGGATATCTCCAGGTACCACCTCATCAGCCGGTACTTTCATTTCTTGATTGTCACGCAGGACGCGCGCAGAGATCGTTCCGATGTGCTGGAGTGCTTCGGTCACGCGATTCACCTTACGCTCCTGCCAGGCCGTGATACCGACACTGGCGACGATAGTACCGGTGATCAGGATGGCGTCTCCGAGGGCACCGAAGAGCAGGGAGAGGGCAGCGCCACCCAGGAGAAGCGCGGTCACGGGGGACTTCACCTGATCCATGATAAGCGAAATCAGTCGATGGTGCCTGGTCTGTGAAAGCGCTTTTTGTTGTCGTACAGCCGCCTGAGCGCTGGAAAGACCCTGTTCTGACGCATGGAAAAAATGCAGAACATCCTGTACATTCTGACGTCCCCAGCGCTCGGGTCGTGGATCGACCAGCGTGGAGAGAGTTGACTGAGCTCGCTTGCCGCCGCGTAATCTCAACCAGCCGCTGGCAAACGTTGCGAGAGCAGCAACCGATATGACCCGCGAAGCCACCACCATCCCCGGCAGACGTAAGCCCCACACAACGCCAATCGCGTTCGAGAGGATGGAGAGTCCTACAGCGTCGCGTACCGCAGCCTCGCGGCGGGCTGCGGCTTCGATAATGGCGGCGACGGTGCGCAAGTCGGGAGCCAGCAGGTCAGCACGAACGGGCAGATGGCTGCGACCATCCGTCATGCCAATAGCCAGGTCGCATGTCTCGAAGCCTGCCGCAGCGCCAGCATGATCGGAAACAAAGGCAACAAGCGCACCCGTCAGTTGCCTGGCGCGAATAACGTTGACCGCATCGTCATTGTCGATGAGCGTGATATGAGCCCTGCGGGCAAACGACTGCACGGCTATTTGATCACCACCGGCAAGCACAGCTAGCTCCACTCCATAGCGCTCGCACATCTGAGCCAGCTCATGGAAGCTTTCAGCAAGCTGCGGCCGCAGCGCAATAAGAGCGTCAGGTTTTTCCTCGCCTTCGCGACGGAGGACCAGCACATAATTGCCATTCTGTCGCACATAGGCTGCTTCAGGAATGGCGCTCCAATCCTCAACAGGGCCAAGCGAGAACTGCCTCCCCTCGATCACAGCGGTTGCCACCCTGCCATCAAAGGCTCCCTGGACAGCCGATTTCAGGCGGATATTGTGAAAGATCCCTCCTCCCCACGGAGAACCGGCGGCGTTGGCAACGCTGGCCGCATAGGACAGGGCATCTTCTGTTTGCATATCTTCGACCAGCGAGAGGGCATCAGCGAGTTCCAGTCGCCCGGTGAGCAGGCGTACTCCATCGAGGAGAAGAAGACCAGGGAGACGAATAGTGCGGGCGCGTGTGCCAACCACCGTAGCGCCTACGCGTGTAACCCGGGCCGAGACGCCGAGGTTCGCGGCTTCCAGACCGACAAGCGCCGGGCGTGAATTGACGAGCAAGAGGGAGGCCAGTGTCTGGCTAAACGAGCGGGTGAAGAACGCCATGACGCCCGCATAGGCAAGCGAGAACCAGCCAGAAGCTTGCTGGTAGCGGTCATAAAGCGATGGAGCAACGGGGGCGGGACGGGCCGCTGGCGTAAAAGACTGGAAGGATTCCTCGCACCGCAATCGTACCAGGAATGGGCCACCGTGAAGCCGTGCTCCAGGCGGAATGGTATGGCCTGGCATGACAGGCGCGGGCATGCCATCACGTCCAATGGCCGTTCCGGTTCCTTCTATGATGGTTGCAGCCAGGGGAGAGGGTTCTCCAGCCTCCAGACGGATGACGGCATCTGGCTGCGCTGGAGGTGCATGCTGCACTCGTTCTTCGTAACGGCGCCACGAGGATTGCCGGGCCTGTACTTCGGTCATCAGGCGTACCGATTCCGCGCCCGCGACCGCCAGGCCAAGGGGGCTATTAGCCAGGGTAAGTGTCGCAATGCCAGGAACCTGGAAGAGAAGATCGGCAGGTAAACGTCCAAATAGTTTGCGCAATCCAGAGCGAAGTGGAGGAATGCTCTGAAGAATCCCAATGATGCTCGCAGCATGAAGAGCAATACCAGCTCCGGGGAGCGGTTCGACCATACCAGCGGCGCGGCGCATGGCCAGGATACCCAGCCCGAGGGCTGCACCAATAGAGCGAACCGCACCGTGGATCATCGGCTCCGGGTCCAGGGGATAAGCGGGACGGTCTTCTACGGGCAGAGGAGGGAGTTCTACATCAGCAACATCCGCGATCAAATCCTGCAGGTCCGCCTGCCGTTCCGCGAATTCCACCAGGACACGGCCTGTGAGCAGGCTCGCGTTTGCACGTACGCCCGGTCTACGTTCGAGACGCTCGACGACGCGCCTTGCCAGTTCTGGATCACGGTCCATACCACGGACAGCGATGCGGGCACGAATCGTCTTCTGCTGTCTTTCGCGTAGAGCAGGAGGGAGCGACGCTTTGTCGTCCTGTGGTTCGTGAAATTTGTCGAGCTGGAGGGAGCCGATGTTCTCCAGGATCGTTTGCTCATCCGTCACTGCTGAATCAAAATAGATGAGGATATTCCGGGTGAGAGCATTGGCCTGCACTCGAGAGACGCCCTGAATCTGGCGCAGTTGCGTTTCTATATCGTGCTTTCCCTGTCCCGACCAGCCTGATACGCGCACGCGCACGCGGCCTGGAATAGTATGAAGGACACAAGGTATGGTGGGAACGTCCGCATGAATAAGCATGTTCTGCCGCCCTATCGCTCGCTATATGTAGCCGTGTAATTGATGAATCATCTGGAAATTTCCAGGAAGATGCGAAATGGAGGAAGATTGCCACGCATAACGCCTCATCTTGGGCAATTTCCGGATGATTCATGTATTGACTGTCTTCCAAGATTTTTATAGAACCAGATCAAGTCTTTGCCTGCTCCTGATCATGGGAGGGCTGCTCCTCTGCCGGATGCTTGCTTTGTTCGCGTAAGGATTGTGCCTCTGCCCACATATCTTCCGCTTCCTCGCGCAAGCGGGCTGTGGCACGACGGAGACGGAAACCGATCGCAGTAGCCAGCAGGCCGGCAGTACCTTCCACCTGATCGACCAGGTATTCGGCCCGTTTTAGCGTCTCTGAAGTGGCTTTCTCAGCCTGATCTTTCATTGATGGGGCGAGCTGCTCGCCTTCCGATGGTTCTTGCCGGCCACGTCCTCTACAGAAGGAGGTAGCAGCGTGCTGGACGCGCTGCCTCGCCTGTCCAGCAAAGAAGCCTATGTTCTGCCCAGCGCGATCCAGCATCTCCTCTGCACGACTCACAGTATGACCAGCTTCATGCTCCTGATTCATGTTAGGAACCTCCTGACCCCTTGACGGACGGAGAGGCCTGATCAGCTTCCTGAGAAGTTGCCTCCTTTGCGCGCCGGGCCCCCTGTCTCATGCCTCTCGTAAAGGATGTCACGGCATCACCAGCCATCAACGCGCCCGCCGCACCATAGACCAGCCCACGGCGTAAGAAGCGGCGCACTCTGGGTGAGAAGATGGTAGCCGTGACCAATGCCGCAATACCGACCTCAGGTTGCGCAAAATCATCAACATCCATATGATCCTTCCTTCCTTTCTATGCTTTCATCAAGCATACTGTAATGTCGCGAGACTCGCATCATGAGCATTCCATGGATAATACGGCACCTATCCATCAGGAATAGAATACGAGACGCCAGAAAAAGAGAGACCCAGGCGAGCTAAAATATATATCAGTCCAATGGCATATGACAAAGTGCCGGGGCATGCTCTTGAATCTTAGTTTACACGGTAGCAATGTGGAAAAAGTTGCATCTTTCATTGCTCTGGCTATTTTTTCAGAACGCTAACAACTTCTTAAGAATGGTTTAATAATCGATGATTAAAATGATCACAATAGTAATTGGGTAGCAACTATTTCTGAATTTGGGAGAGCTGATATTGCTCTCAATGCTGTGATTGTATTTTTATACATCATACAAAGGATAGAACGTATGATCTGGCAAATAGTAGCAAAAGTTCTCATTGGTTTGCTCATGGACCTGGTGGTCAGCGCGCTCATCAAGTTTGTTCTTGAGCTATGTTCTGCTATATATACGAATTATTGCCAAACGCACAAAGCACGTCTGGCCTGATGGACCATTGAAGTGCGAATGGTACTGCTTGCTTATTCCCCACATATATCACATCATTAGATATATTCTTCTTGAGATTAAAGCGAACCGAGCCGGGCATCCACCGAAGTGGAGTATGCTTCTCCTGTCTCCACTTCTCACTCGACAGTGGCCGCAGAATCTTCCTTGCCACTTGATTTTTTCCTGGTAGATGCGCTATTATTTCAGCAGATACTGAAATATTGAAATTGTGAGGATTTGGAAAGGTGGGGGCTGCTATGCAAGAAGCATATAAAGCGATTGCGGACCCGACTCGAAGGTGCATTTTGAAATACTTGCGCAGCGGCGAGCGCACCGCCGGGGAGCTAGCTGAGTATGCTCATATAGGCCGCACGGCGCTATCACATCACCTGACGGTGCTCAAGCTGGCCGACCTGGTGCGGGTCGAGCGGCGAGGGCAGTTCCAGGTCTATACCCTCAATACAACCGTACTACAGGATCTCATGACGGAGCTGTTCGACTGGTTTGGCGGCATCGAAACTCCTACTACGGACGACCAACTCTCGTTTGCGGCTTCGTCTGAAAATGAAGAAGAAATGGATGTATCCAGGGAGGATACGGTATGAACACTTCTCGCG
>JAFMRP010000068.1 GCA_017354095.1 Ktedonobacteraceae bacterium | reverse complement strand
TGTAGTCAGTGAGCAGTTCGCGCACCGAAGAGAAGTCGGAATGCGTATGGTGCTGGCTGATATCGAAAATGATCTGTTCAGCCTTGTCCAGCGCTACCTCGGCGTCGGTCTCCTCATAGGCGATGCCGGCGATCTGCCCGGCAGCGTGAATGAGGCGGCGCAGGATGGCGGTGCGTTCAACAATGCGCCCATAGTACTCGACGTTGCCGCTGGTCGGCACCATATTGATCAGTGACGTAATGTAGGCCGCGCCGCCGATCTCCTCCAGCAGGTTGCGCTGCTCCAGTTGATCGCAGATTGTAATAAAGTCGGCCGCCTGGCGCTGATCGAAAAGTTGCAGGATGATCTCATAGATCGTACGATGCGCGTCACGATAGAAATCCTCAGGTTGCAGAAAGTCCGCAACCTGCGCGATTGCCTCAGGATCGATAATAATGCTGCCGAGAACACCGCATTCGGCCTCGATATTTTGCGGTAATAGTTTCTCCACGTCTCCGACTCCCGCATCTACAGAAAAAATATGCCAGAACTGACCTGATAGATAGAGAATAGTATGCTTTATATGCCCGTCATTTTAGCATAAAAATTGCACATACGTTCGATAGTGATGGTTTTGTTGCAGACGGACCCTGTGAGGGTCTGTATGGTAACAGGCTCTCTCCGCGAAAGGTGTGCTCACAAAGTGTAACGAATCTGGCGTATGATTTCAAATGGGGTCCATGTCCATGCTATGTGGATATGTGGATATCTCGCGGAGATAAGCAGGTGTATTGCGCGTAATGTGAACGGCATTCTCTCGTTGTCTGCCACTTATCCACGAAGAAGGGAGAGTTATCCCCAATCATTGAGAGTTATCCCCAGAGTTATCCACATACTTATCCACGGAAATTGGTGGGAATGTGGAAAAATTGTCATAGGAATTTGAGCTAGTCAGGGGGAATCCTTGGCTATGTTTTCCGATGGAGGCCCTGGCCTGGAAGCGTTATCTCTGCCATAGGCTTCGCCTTGTCTTTTTTCGCGCCGATATTCCTGGGCGATTATAATAGAAAGGGAGAGAGGACCGAAAAGGTCAATTGATTTTATATGAGAGACTTGACCGGGAATAGTGTGGGCATTATTATAGCAGTCAAGGTTACATAGTTTTTTTTCTATCCTGTGTTCACTACAGCAAGGCTGCATAGAGCGAGACTCTGTGCGGGTCTGTTTTTCCGCAAGCGAGACGTTTGCATTTGTTGAGAAAGGCAGCTTCGATAGGAACCTCATGCCAAAAACGACTAAGCGTACAGCGACAAAAAGAGCAGCGAGAATTGCGAGAGCGCATGCTACAGAACTATCACCGCCAGTAAAGCCGCAGCAGACGCGGCGTCCCGCTCCTGGCCAGAGACCGGCGCGAGGCCTGGCACGTTATCCCTGGCTGACCAGTATAGTGCTGGTCCTGATAGCCGCGGGCGTTTCCGTCCTTTACTTTAATCACTACTGGCCTTTTACACTGCCGCCGAAGCCCAAGCCCGCCGCTTCAGCCTGTATCTCCGATAAAGTGTTGAAGCAGATCACCAGCTCTGCCGCCGCTCCGGACGATAAGAAGTTTTCGGAGACCAAGCATACCTACGACAAAGCGCCCAATATGACGATTGATACCAAGAAAACCTACTGTGCTGGTATCAATACCAATCGCGGGCTGATTGTGGTGGAGCTGGACCCCGATCTTGCTCCCAAGACCGTCAACAACTTCGTTTTCCTGGCGCAGAATCACTACTTCGATGGGATAGTTTTCCACCGCGTCATACAGGATGGCGATGGGGCGCATATCATCCAGAGCGGCGATCCACTGGGCAAAGATCCCGCCAAACGCGGCACGGGCGGTCCTGGCTACAAGTTTGATGATGAGCCTGTGAAGGGCAATTATACCGAGGGTACGATTGCCATGGCCAATTCTGGTTCCAACACTAACGGCAGCCAGTTCTTCATCAATACCAGCGATAACAGCAAGACACTGGTGGGGCAGGATGGCCAGAAAAAGTATAACCTGTTTGGCCATGTTGTGAAGGGGATGGATATCGCGAAAAAGATTCAAGGCCCCAGGGGCTCTGGCGATCCTGACGCTGACAAGTACAAAGATACCAAGCCTGACACCATCAATTCTCTGATTGTGGTAGCTGCGTAGCGCTGCACGCAATAGTGTGGACAGTGTTATAATAGGTGTTGTTTGTGGGCGGCCCCCATGGGCCGCCCAATAGTGTTATGAGGAGGTTTTTTCGTTGCCTAAGCAGTATAATGCGCCGCCGGCGATGCAGATTGACCCCAATAAGCGGTATACAGCCGTTTTCCATACCGGCAAAGGTGATATTCGCGTCAACCTTTTCGCCTCGCAGGCGCCCATCACGGTCAACAACTTTGTTGCCCTGGCGCGTGATGGCTTCTATAACAACACCACGTTCCACCGTGTCATTCGCGATTTCATGGTCCAGGGCGGCGATCCGCTCGGCACCGGCACAGGGGGCCCTGGCTACAAGTTTAATGATGAGCCCGGCGCGCTCTCGCTGCGCCACGATAGCGCTGGCATTCTCTCAATGGCCAATGCCGGACGCAACACCAATGGCTCGCAGTTCTTTATCACACACGGTCCTCAGCCACACCTCGATGGACAGCATGGGGTGTTCGGCAAGGTGGCGGACCAGGAGAGCATGAGCGTGCTGTTCTCGATTCGCGAGCGCGATCCCCAGCGCGATCCGAACCCCGGAGACGCGCTGAACTCGGTCGAGATTATCGAGGGGTAGCCGATAATTTTCCTGCACAAGCAATAGCGGGTCCTCCCTCAAAGGAGACCCGCTGTTTCTATCAACGCTTAAGAAACGATGCCGCCTTACTCTTCTTCTACTTCCTCATATTCCTCAGGCTGGACTGCTTTGCGCCGTAAAGCGGCTGTTGCGCCCCACAGACCGACCAGGCCGAGAATCATGCCCAGAATGATCAGGGAGACCAGGTCAGCCACAATGGCCATACCAACCGATTGCAGGCCAGTTGATGTTGTACTGATGATTCGGGAAGGATAGCCGGGAATATAGACGACCAGGAAGTTCCCGGCGAAAATGATAACGCCCATAATGGCTCCAGCAATAAAGCCATAACTGCGCTGCAGCGTGCGCCTCCCAACCACAAAGCCTGCTCCAAAGCAGAGAACCAGCGTTATAACGACATTCAGACAGAAGAAGCCAAAAATAGCATATTGCAAGCTCATATCGTTGGGCGACCTGGCCGCCTGCTGATAGGTTGAACTATTGGCAAGTGTCAGCCCGACGCTGATCGCTGAACTGAGGACGCCAGCGGCGATGCCACTCAGCGCGGAGAAGCCCAGCCCTCCACGCCTCCCGGTGATGTCAGGCTCGGTCCCTTCTGGTTGCAGGTCGTGTTCATCATCGTATGCTCTATTTTGGCGCGGTGTGCGCTGTGTATGTTCGGATTCGTCCATCTGTATTTGCGTTCCTTAGTTCTTGTTTTCTTTATGGTTTAACCTGGGAAAAAGTGCTTGCATGGGTATCAATAACTTCCCAGTTTGAGAGCGGCCAGAAGACAACCGCAGCCTTGCCGACGATATCATCCTTTGGCACAAATGATGTGCAGCTCCACCAGCGTGAATCGTCGCTTACCGGCCGGTTATCTCCCAGTACATAGTACTGGTTTGCTGGCACTGTCCACGTCTTGCTATCAGGATTGGAGGGTGCGCTGATGTATGACTCGCTCAGTTGCACGCCGTTCACCCAGACGTGCTCGTGATCGGTTCTAATCGTGTCTCCAGGCAGGCCAATAACACGCTTAATGTAGTCAACCTGCGGATTGCAGGGAAAGTGAAAAACAATCACATCTCCACGTGCCGGCTGCTGAAAAAGATAAGCGGTTTTATTGACAATCACATTTTCGTCGGTGGTCAGCCCCGGTTGCATACTCGATCCATCAACATGATAATTCTGAATAGCTAGATGCAGGAGCAGGAAAAGTACCAGGGTGATCACAATAGTTTCAATGGCATCTCGTAGCAGGTGTGAGCGTCTCGGCCGCGAATCATCTTTGGCTTTATCCAATTAAGCACCCTCTGTGACTTTCTATTGTCGGCACGATCATCATAAAAGGTTCAGGGAAGCGTATCCCCACTACTTTTGCAATGATGTATGCGCATAGTTACGCTGACCATTATAGCCGATAGTTGTACCGGCTGCCACTTACTACTATCTGTAAAACAGAGCTTAATGGCTCGACCATTGTGCATTCAACCTGTAAGTGGTATAGCCGCCAAAAGTATAAACGTTGGCACACTCAAGAAAGTTCACATGGCTGCCTGCTCTTGTTTGTAGTGTGGACTTATGGAGTGGAGCTTACATTGCGTTGTTGCTACAGGCTGCCCGCTAGCAGTTGATGATAGATCTCTAGCAACTGCTGTGTGTAGTGGCCCCATGCTCTCTCAACCGTCAATTCGCGCTTTTCCTGTTCTGTCAGCGTATACGAATGGCGTCGAGCCTGCCGCAGCGCCTGGACGAGCGCGCTACGTTCGGTAGGATTGTAGAGCAGGCAGGCTTTATCTGGCAGGACATCGCGGAATCGCGGCAGGTCAGGCGCTACCACAACACGACTATAGGAGTAGAAGAGCATGGCTGTTTCGCAGATGCCTGCCGCAGCGTTGGCAAAGTGCGGAACAACCAGGGCGTCGGCGGCCCCAATACACAACGGCAGGTCCTGGGTACTGATCTCCTGGAAATCGCCCGCTTCCAGAAAAAGATGAATTGCCGAGTTGAGCGCTGCCATCTTCAGAACGCGCTTTGAACGCAGGCGATCGCCTGGCGAGCCGACGATGAGTAGCTGTGGTCCGGCTGTGCCACCAGCGAGATGCTCATCCTGTAACATTTCGGTGAAAGCCGCCATGAGGTGCAACACCTCGCGTTCGGTATGCATGTTTGCCAGGCAGAGGAAGGTAAATTCGGTGGTTGCGGGTAGCCCGAGCTGCTCCAGGGCTCGCTGCCGCTCCAGCGGGGGGGGATAGAGACCACGCAGGCCGGGATGCGGCAGATAATAGATGCGCGGGAACCGCCATCCACTTTTGTGCAGCTGGGCGTGATGCGGCGTGAAAGAGAAGACCGCGTCACAAGCGGCGAAGACTTTCTGTTCAAAACGGCTCCTGGAGCGCGCTCGTCGCGTGGATGTATATTGCCAGTGCCCACCACTATCTGTGCTCACTACGCGCACTCCCAGCAGGCGCGCGAGGCGAAGCAGAGGTAGGAAGCACAGGCGCTGGAAGAACGATAGCTGCAATTCTCCAGGATTGTAGATATGGATAAGGGCGATGCTCTGTCCCATGTAGGTTCGGTGCCGCCAGAGCCAGCTCGCCGACACCATCGCTTTGTCGCTGCCACAACGCAGTGAGTACTCGCGCACATGATGTACCAGCCGCTCTACCTGTGGCGCACTCCCGTGAATAAAGAGTACGGTTGGTTGCGTGGTATCCTGCGGCGACCGTTCCGCAATCTCCATCCGCTGCAGAAAGTCTCCCCAGGTACGTGCCTGGACCATGTGCGCGAGTAGACGTTCGTATGCTGGGCGGTAAGATAGTGAGATCAGCGGGAGATCGATTATTTCAATACTCAGAATATCGCGCAGGACAGGCCAGAACGCCCGGAGTAGCTGCGACAGGCTGAAAGATGTTGACTCCTGTGACCCCTCGAAATGACCGATCAATACTTCTGCGCGCGCCTGCCAGTAAGCACGCCCGTTAAAAAAGGACTGCTTCAGGCGAGCCGCCGGTATACGGTGTGTCACCAGTGCCTCCGGTTCGTACCAGAGCTCATAGCCTTTGTGGCGCAGACGACTCGACAGTTCAGTGGTCGCCAGATGTGCCGGGAAGTTGAAGCGCTTGCTCAACATAAATGATGGAAGGCCAATGTCCAGCAGCGCTGACATCTTGACGGAAAAACAGCAGTTGTTGAGATGTAACTCAGAGGGCAGCGATATGCGCTGTCTGGCCGGCGCGAAATAGCCAAGCATATCGAGTAGTGAGTCGTCAAGCCAGTAGGGCCGTTGTGCCTCCCAGTGCAATTCGACGTGCCCGCTGATGGCGTCCGCACCGCTTTCTTCGTAAGCGCGTAACAGGTGCTCAAGAAAGTGTGGATCAGCCAGCGTATCATCATCTAGAAAGACTGCTATATGACCCCTGGCCAGGCGCAGGGCGCTATCACGAGCGAATGCCTGCCCATTACGTGTCTCGCGCAGATAGCGTGCCTGCCAGCGCTGGTAGGAGGTGGTGAGTAACCCATTATTGTAAACACGCAGCGCGTCAAACGTGTTGTCCGTCGAGCCGTTATCAACCACGATAACTTCGAAGAGCTCATATGGTAGCGTTTGACGGTAGAGGCTGGCCACCACAGCTAACGCCAGTTCGCAGCGATTGTATGTGCAAATAATGACGCTGAAATAAGGGCCATGCCCCCACTTTCTCTGCGGCTGTGGCTGTGCTTGAGTAGAAGCTGCTACTGCAGAAATAACCGGAATCATAGTACTGCTTCTTTCTGCTCTGCTCGCTTGAGTATTTTTCTACATAGCAAGATAGAACCACTGGCTGAGATCACCTGAGCCACTGTGCTGGCCATTGCGGCACCCGTCATACCCCAATAAGCCACCAGGGGGATCGCTAATCCGACATTAACTACCGCCGCCACTATTCCCAACACGGTCGTGTTCTGCCCGTGGTTGGCCAGGTGCGTCAGGCTTACCGTCGCGATACTTCCGAAAACCCCGGCAATGAGCAGAATGCGCAATGGCTCCAGCACAGGCAGATAGGCCGGACCAATGCTATAGATGATCAGATAAGGGCCTAGCGTGGTGATTGCGATACAGAATGCCACCGCTACGAAAGCCATATAGCAGGATGTTTTAATAAATGCATCATAGGGGTTCAAATAATGCCGGTTATGCGTATGCCGCAAAAAAAGCGGCAGAAACCAGCCCGAGAGCAGCATGGGGGCCAGCTGCATTACGGTCGTGCTGATCATAAAACTGATCGCATAAAAGGCTAACTCGGAAGGCGAGCGCCACAGAGCCAGCAGCAGCGATTCGCTGCGCTGCCAGGTGATCGCGTCCAGGATAAAGTGCAGCAGAGGTGGCTTGAAACTGCGCTTAAGCTGCTCTCTGAGATATGATCCCGGCGGCTGAGCCTCTTTCATTGGCAACAGCCGTGCCATGGTGATAACCGCCATGATGAGCGTCAACGTGGCCGCCAGCGCGACCGCCAGCAGGAAAATCTCGACTTGATCTCCCCCAACCTGCGTTGCCGCTACCATCAAAAAAAGCGTGGCCAACATGCCAAAAAGATGCAGCGTCCCCAGTAGATCCAGCCGGCGCAGACTGCGCAGCGTAATGCCTACAATGCTGCTCAAAAATAATGGCAATGCCGCCAACCCGGTGAGCAGCAGACGCAATAGCGTGCAGACACTAAATAGCCAGGATAATAGAAACGCCAGGAAAAAAAACACGACACAGTATAGCAGAATACGTCGACACTGACGATACCATAAATAATAGAAAATGCCGGCTATCGTCGGCTGGGGTTCACGGCTCTGTATCTCGACAATCTGTCGGCTGGTGAGCGCGGACATGCCCACACCAATCAATGGAACGGTAATGGTGGCCAGCCATTGGACAAATATGAAAGCGCCAAAGGCTGCCGGTCCCAATGCCCTGGCTGTAACGATATAACTCCCGATACCAATCAGGGTTGTGCCGAGCGCCGGGCTGATCTGGAAAAGGCCTGACCGCGTGATGCGCGAGATACTCTGCTTCCTTACGGCAAAAAACATATCCCCTCCGCCCATTTTCCCTTTTTCCTGTTTTTGATGGAAACCTCCTGAGAAGGTTACGTAAAAAAGACATATTATCTCAATATGTTTCAAAGTATGCCACAAGAAGACGAATATCGAGAAGTAAGACACAGTAGTAGATTGGTTGTGGATATGTGGATATCTTGCCAGATGACGTTAAGAATTGGGAACGCTCAATCTCAACTCCCCCATCGAAGTGCACTATTAAGGCGCTCTGACTAACTGGAGAAACTCTTTACTTGTCGGGACTTGTTTTCAACTAAATCGCAACCCGCTTCCCATCTGGCTGCGCACAAGAATGAGCTAATATACTAGTGCGTTAAGCTTCACTTGACGGGGTAATACCTGCAGGTGATTTACAATGGTTTCCCGGAGGGGTAGAGTCGTGGAGGAGCTAAATGACCTTCATCTGGCATTCATCGATAACGAGCAGATCGCCCTGGTGCATGTGGAGGGGAACTGGCAATCAGAAGGGATGCTGAGCCATCTGGCTGGCCGTATTCGCCGCAACGTACGGCGCTCCGACATGGTGCTGATTGGCGAGATGCTCTGCCTGGTAGTCCTGACCGAAGCCTCTTTGGAAGGCGCACAGGTTGTGGCACGGCGCCTGCACGCTCTGCTAGCTGATGTCGAGTATACAATTCAGGTCCTCTCAGGAGCCAGTGCTCGGAGCGCGTTGCAAACGTTACACAATGCCCAGCCTTTGTATATGATAGGCAGCGAAATAGATGCCGCCCCGGACGGCCTCCTTGTATCAGGTCAATGTGCCGGCGATGGGTTGCCCTACCTGGCCTTTCTCGCCTCTTATCCCTCGCATCGCTTGTTGCATCTGGTACCCTATGACCTGGCACGTCGCTACCACTGCGTACCTGTTGGCGTGGAACGAGGCGTGCTTACTCTGGCGACCTGCCAGTGCCTCGAACAGGAAGCCGTCTCACTCTTTGAAGAGGTGACGCGGAAAAGTATCTTCCAGGTACGCTGCGAGGCCAGTCTCGTTGAAGATGTATTATGCTACTGGCAGAATCTGGCGACCGTATAGCCGCAATGTATAGGCGGACGCCCGGTCCTCTTCCATACCAGACATCATATGCCTCAGATTGCTCAGCGCGGCCTGGATACGCTTCTTCAGCGTATTTTCCGAGGTTCGCAACGCCTGCGACATCTCCGGCAGGGTCATGCCGTTATAATAATGTAGTAATATGACAACTCGCTGTTTGATCGGTAACCCTTCAATAGCTCGCGCTAGGTCCCAATGGAGCTCTATACGCCCTTTATAGTCATCAGCCACATGCGCCGCCAGATCACTTTCTTGCTCTAAAAGTGCCTGGTGCATAAATGCCGCTGAGCGTGCCAGCCTCCTTTTTAAACTAATGCACTGGTTGACTACAATACGCATCAACCAGGGACGTAGCGCCTCCGCTTGCCGTAAGTCCGGCAGGTGGTGCCATGCCTGAATCAATGCGTCCTGCACCACGTCTTCCGCGATGTCTCGATCTCCCATGATCAACATCGCGGTACGTAACATCAACGCTCCATACTGGTCCACAATGATGGTGAATGCCTCACTATCTCCCCCCAGGATACGTGCAACAAGCATCTGCTGCTCCGATGGCACGTCCTGCTCACCCGCAATCTCAGCCGCATCCGTCTGCAAGCTATTCAACACCTCATCAAACACACCTGATGCTCGGAGCATAACCATTTTCGGGAGTCTCCCTTTTCCCTTACCGCTGGGGCGGCGTCAGATCAGAATAGAGCAGTTTGCGTATGGAGGGGGCTGCGGGCGATCTCGCTCAAAAAAAACACCGCGCAGCGTGCAACCTCCATAACTGTCTCTATGGTAATACACGCTGCTCGGTCGCTAGAAGTTACTCCGAAAGATTTGTTTCAGGCGATTCTGTTGCCAGTCCCCGAAGCGCTTTCTGCGTTTTGTTGCCACTTACCATCAGACGTTCTATCTTAATAGAAGACGTCAAACAACACCAATGTCGAAAAAAGAGGAACGTATATCATGAAACCCTGCCCTGAATGTGGGGGACAACAATTAAGCGTCGAGGTAGGTCTCAGTCTTAGCCTGAGCAACGCATCTGGAACTGGAACAGTGACGTTACGACAACCACGCCGTAAAATTCCTTTTTTTCGTCAGATCTTCAGTTCTGAAACGAATGTATCAAACGTTCGGGCTGTTACTTGTCTATCTTGTGGCTATACCACATTTTTTGCGACCGAACTGCATAATCTTCTACCGAACGACTAAATGAGCATCATTTCATTTTAACAATTTCTCATGAGGATAAAGTTGCCCTATACGCACTGACGAATGGTGATCGTATCCATCCCGTGCCCTCGGGAACTGTAGGCTTTCCCTTGCAGGACTATCCGGTGAAGGTGTTTGGGGAAGGCGGTCGTGATGGTTCTGTAGGGGCAGGGGGCGGGATGGAGTCGGGTGGGGCCCTTGAGGCTGCCCGTCGTGCCCTTTGTCCCCCTTCCCAAATACGTCTCGTGGTTGTATTAGCCATAAAAAAAAGGCCCCCAAAGGGCCTCTCAAACTTGACTATATGGCTGGGGTGCAGGGACTCGAACCCCAATTAACTGATCCAGAGTCAGCCGTCCTACCATTGAACGACACCCCATCACTTCTGGAACGTCTCACCGTTCACGCACAGTATAATACCTCAGACGTACGGAGTTGTCAAGCGATTTTAGAGAACTTTTTAGGATCTCCCACAGGATCTCCCGAAACGAAGGGACAACTCCCCCCGGCCATGATCTATCTCATTGCCATCGCTACCCCTTTGGGCTTACAATAACCTTAGGCTCTCATGTGCCATTCTTCAAAACACAAGCATTTAAATAAACATATCGAAAGGAAACACGTATGCGCAGTAAAATTACAGTTGTCGGTGCTGGCTTCGTTGGCAGCACCCTTGCGCAGCGCCTCGCTGAGCGCGATTATGCCGATGTCGTCATGTATGACATCGTTCCGAATATGCCCCAGGGCAAAGCCCTCGACATGCTTCAGGCCGGTCCGGTGCTCGGCTACGATTCCCTGGTCACTGGCACCAATGACTATGCCGATACCGCCGGATCAGATATCGTTGTTATTACCTCAGGCTTCCCTCGTAAGCCGGGGATGACACGCGACGACCTGCTGCTGAAGAATAAAGAGATTGTCAGCCAGGTAACAGAGCAGGTGACCAGGTATTCGCCCAATACGATCCTGATCCTC
>JAFMRP010000552.1 GCA_017354095.1 Ktedonobacteraceae bacterium | reverse complement strand
AGCTCGTCTGGGGCAACGATAGCATCGGCTACGGCTACTACTTCAATCCCACGACGCACAAAATAGCCTACGAGGCAGCGGTAGGCCAGCTCTGCTCCTACGATTTCGGTAGCCTGGCCGTCGATCTCACCCCTGACAACTAATCAATCAATAAAGGGACAGCCTCCTCGGCTGTCCCCTACTTAGCCACATCTATAGCATCAGCTCACTCAAGGGTGAGCACAATCTTGCCGCGTACATGTCCGCCCGCGCTCAGCTTGTGGGCCTGAGCCACATCTTTGAGCGGGAAAACAGCATCGAGATGGGTTTTGAGCTGACCGGCATTGGCCAGTCTCGCCATTTCGGCCATCTGCTCACCCGACGGGTGAACCATGATGACTGTAAAGGCCACGCCATACTGGGGGGCAAGCTGATCACCAAGCACCTTCACCCCTTTATGACCAGGCAGAGAGATAATCGAGCCACCGCGTTTGACCACCTTGAACGAGTCCTTGAGCACATCCTCGCCGATCGTATCCAGCACAACATCAATATCTTTAATAGTCTCGACAAATGCCTGCCGGGTATAGTCGATGACGACATCAGCTCCCAGTTCGTGCACAAACTCTACATTGCGAGTGGAAGTGGTAGTAATGACCTGCGCCCCTTTCCATTTGGCGAGTTGGATTGCATAATGACCCACACCTCCCGCTCCACCAGAAATGAAAACCGTCTGCCCCGCCTGCAGGTGGGCGGTATTAAACAAAGCTTGCCAGGCCGTCAGCGCAGCCAGCGGCACACCAGCAGCTTCCTGGTGCGTCAACTGCTGCGGTTTGAGCGCGAGATCAGCAACGGGCGAGGTGATATACTCTCTGTATGCCTTTGCTTCATTGGGAAAGCGTGGCATCCCATAGACCTCATCACCAACCGCAAACTGCGTCACACCCTCGCCTAGCCCAACAACCTCGCCCGCTATGTCCCAACCCACGACATAAGGCAGGACTGACGTGCCTGTGCTCAGGATTAAGCCATGCGCACGCGATACATAGTCCACTGGATTGACGCCAGCGGCTCGTACCCGTACCAGCACTTCATTCTTTTGCGGCTCAGGCCGCTCAACGTCTTCGTATCGCAAAACATCAACATCACCTGGCTTATAGATCTGTACCGTTTTCATTGTGGCCATAGTGTGCTCCTTGTTGTACCTGATAATGACTCTGCTACGAGGCCACAGATCCTTGCATCACCGTGCTTTATCATTTCTCTCGTGACCTCGTTCGGTCTTGATGGACATAGTGTACTCTTGCAAAACGAAACGATCTATGCCATATTGTCCACAATATATGTCTGATCGTCCGAAACCTGGAGCGAATGATATGGATGTTCTTACGGACGTGCTCAATGCACTGGAATTGAAAGGGTGGCTCGGCTCGCGCACAGAGGTTGCCCCTCCCTGGCGCTTCGACTTCCTGGCCAGCCAGGACAGCACGTTTCATATTTTCAACTTTGGTGGCGGCTACCTGCGTGTTGAGGGAGATCCTACCCCCCTACGGGTCGAAGATGGCGATGTCGTCGTCTTCCCTCATGGACGCGCCCACACTATCTGCGATCAACTTCCTTCAACTTTGACGCAAGCAGCGGTCCATCTGGATTATAAGGCACATGGGGAGTACGAAGTTTTCCCCTTTGAGGGTGAAGGAACCAGAACCGTTCTGCTCTGCGGCGCGTTCCATTTTGAAAATCCCGGCAATTACCCTCTACTCCAATGTCTGCCTGATGTCATTCATATTCCTGGAGAACAGGGACGCATGGTCCAGAGCTTTGCCAATATTGTGAGCTTGATCACCTACGAATCAGCCTCACGACAGGCTGGCTCGATGGTCATGTTGCGGCGTTTGACCGAGATGCTCTTTATTCAGATCATCCGGGTCTGGATCGAACAACAAGCCGAGACCGCCGGAGGATGGTTGGCCGCACTGCGCGACCAGCCCATCAGCACCGCTCTAGGTCTGATCCACCAGTTTCCCGAACGCGGTTGGAAGGTTGAAGAACTGGCAGATGCGGTTGCCCTCTCCCGCTCGGCATTCTCCTCACGCTTTACCCATCTTGTCGGCGAGCCCCCTATGAAATATCTCACACGCTGGCGAATGCATAGGGCGACCCACTTGCTCAAGCACAAAGTAGAGACGGAAAAGATCGCACAGCAGCTTGGCTATGCTTCAGAAGTCGCCTTTCGCAAAGCCTTCAAGCGAGAAGTGGGCATACCCCCGGCCCGGTATCGGAAGCATGGATAAACGAGCTTCTACATCAATCAAAAGACCTCTTTGTATACCTCGTCAACGGGAAATTCAAGGTCAAGTTGGTCCAGAAGAATGGTTTGCCCCCCGGTGAATGTCTCCTTCTGCCACCCATTGGCACGCCGGTAGACTTCCACAAGCGGCTCGTCCTGGCTCGCCAGCATATAGACCTCCAGGGTTGGGCAGCGCCGGTAACGCGCGAACTTTTCCCCGCGATCATTTTGCTCTTCCGTCATAGGAATGCCGTGAAAAGACTCTTCCTCGCTTTTGGGGCCCATTGCCATCCTTACCACCTCGCTTCTTATCACACCTCTAACTTACACTACACACCGCCATTATAGATTCATGCACAGCACTGTGCAAGCGGAAAAGCAAAAATACAGACAGATCCATCTTGACATTTTCTCCCGACTTCCGCTATACTTACTTAGTAAGCTTACTAAGTAAGTATAGCGGAAGCGAGGCAATAACTATGGCGAAGATTGAGAGAGGGCGACCATTGACACGAAAGATCGTGTTGGAAACGGCCCTCCAGTTGATGGATCAAGAGGGGCCGGAGGGATTCAATATGCGCAAGCTCGGAGCGACTTTAGGCGTTGAAGCTATGTCGCTCTATAATCACATTAAGAACAAAGAGGATTTGCTGGATGGGGTCATTGAAATGCTCCTCTTGCAAACATCTTACCCACAGCGACCAGGTGTCACACCATACACCGAGATCTGGGATTTCGCGCACGCCTACCGCGATGTTCTGCGCACCCACCCACGAGTGCTCTCTCTGGTGGCAACACGCCAGTTGCGTACCGAGCCATCTCTCGCGATTCTCGAACGCCTTGTCGCGACACTGCACCGTGCGAATGTCAGAGGCGTGCACGCGCTTTATGCGGTCAATAGTCTTGCTGGTTTTATTATTGGACACGCCTTTTTTGATGTTGCGAGCATTGCTGTTCCCACAATTTCACAGGAAGGTGATGTGGCAGAGGTATGGGGGCGCCTATCAGCAAACCGCTACCCCACACTCCACGCAGCGATCCCGGCGTTCAAACAATGGGATGCAGATCAGGAGTTTGATTTCGGCTTACAAGCGCTTTTACAGGGTATTCTCCCTCCCGATGAATAAGCGCCCATTTGCTCAGTCTCTCTCTTAAAGCGTTGCGTCTGTTCTCGCTCTCGCTTTCCTGAGGGAAGAGCAAGGTCCCAGGTTCAAAGCATTTTGAAAGGCATGACTACAGCATGCCTTTACGTCCTTATGTCCTTTTGGCATTAGTTCCAGAGAGGAAAATCTATGAAAAACATGAGAAATATGAACATCCTCATTTCCGGCGCAAGCCTTGCTGGTCCTGCCCTGGCATACTGGCTGAGCCGGTACGGCTTCCGTCCTACCGTTGTCGAACGAACTCCTACGCTGCGTAAAGGCGGCTATAAACTGGATATTCGTGGAGTGGCGGTTGAGGTGGCCGAGCGCATGGGAATCCTGGCCGATATCCGGCAAGCCAGTACCAACATGAAAGGAGGCACATTTGTGAACAACAAGAATAAATCGATTGCCACCATGTCTGCTGACTTCTTCAACGGGCGTGAAGGACGCGACGATGAGATCATGCGCGAGGATCTGTCGCGCATTCTCTATGAGCGAACGCGTCATACGGTCGAGTACATCTTCGGCGACTCCATTACCTCCATCACCCAGAGCGAAGATGGCGTCATAGTGACGTTCGAGCGAGGCGAACCTCGCCACTTTGACCTGGTGGTAGGTGCTGACGGTCTACACTCCAACGTCCGTAAGCTCGCCTTCGGGGATGAGCCACGCTTCATTCACCATCTGGATGCCTATGTTTCCATTTTCACCACACCCAACTTTCTGCATCTTGATCACTGGGAAATATACCACTATGCCCCTGGCAAATTCGTCAGTCTCTATAGCGCACGCGAGAGCGATAAGGCTATGGGCTTTTTCTTCTTCACTTCCCCTCCACTCAACTATGACTATCGCGACAGCGAGCAACAAAAAAAGCTCCTGACCACGCATTTCTCCGCAGATAAATGGCAATCAATGCCACGCCTGCTCAAGGCGGTCTGGGATGCTCCTGACTTTTACTTCGATTCGGTGAGCCAGATTCAGATGGATCACTGGTCAGTTGGCCGAACCGTGCTACTGGGCGACGCCGCCTATTGCGCTTCCCCCGCGTCCGGTCAAGGGACGAGTC
>JAFMRP010000067.1 GCA_017354095.1 Ktedonobacteraceae bacterium | reverse complement strand
ATGAGCACGGCTGGCGAGTGGTCAACCGGACGGAGCGGAGCGTGGTGCGGGTCAACGGGAACGTCGTGCCTGCCGGGGGAAGTATGCCGCTGCGTTCTCAGGACTATGTGCTGATGGGCTGCACGACATTGCAGTTTCTGGCGCCCGAAAACGCGAACGGGCAGGAGAGTCCCCTGGATGAGTTGCGTGGGTATCGCACCCTGTTAGCGCAGCCCGAGGGGTACGAGGATGGTGTGGGCAATGGCGCAAACGGGAAGATGGATGCGCGGCACGCGCTTTATGCGGGAAGAGAAGCTGAGCCAGAGGAGGTTGCATTTGAGCAGCAGCCGCCACCCACGCCTGAAGATCTATCGGAGGTAGAGGAGACCGCGCGCGATTGGAAGTCTCAGCATGACAGCCTGATCGGGGTAACAATGCAATTCGCGCTGCCGCGGCGGCTTGGTAGTCGCACGCGGGGGTTTATTGTAGGAGCCTGCCTTGCCATTCTCTTATTCAGCGCGCTAGTGACGGTTGCGCTTACCAATCTGGTTGGTATCTCTTTCAGCAAGAGCGGTGTCCCCAACATGCTGGTTGCGCTGATCATTCCGTTGATACCCGCTCTGGGCATCAGTTTGCTAGTAAGCTTTATTGACCGTTATGAACGTGAGCCCTGGTTTCTGCGCCTGGCTGCCTTTTTGTGGGGGGCGATCATCGCTATACCCACGGCGCTATTGATCGAGCAGAATGTTGAACGGATGCTACTGAGTTCGCTGGGGCAAAACGACCTGGTGAGCTCGATTTTCAGGGGCTTAAATGCTGGTGTGACGGAGGAGACCGTTAAGGGGTTGGGGCTGCTGTTGTTGTTTGTGGTGCTGCGCGACGAGTTTGATAATGTGACGGATGGCATTGTCTATGGCGCGCTGATTGGCGCCGGCTTTGCCATGGTAGAGAACTTCGTCTACTTTTTAAACTTCTCCAGAGATTATCTGCTCTTTCTGATTATTGGTCGTGTGGTGCTGGGATGGCTGTGTCATTCGACCTTCACGGTCTGCTTTGGGGCGGCGCTGGGCTATGTGCGGCATACTCGTGTGCGCTGGCGGCAGATCTTGATTCCGCTGCTGGGCTATTTGTGCGCTGTAGGGCTGCATACCGCCTTTGATTTTATCAATGTGTATGCCAATGCGCTGCTGCTGAACTATCCCGACAATGCCAATGTAGCGCTGCTCTCGCTGATTGCGATTATTGGTAACTACATTCCACCTTTTCTGGCACAGATCGCGCTGCTCTACATACTGATCAAGGCATTGGCGCACGAAGGGGCAGTTATTCGTGAGTTTCTGGCCTCCGAAGTGAGCAGCGGTATTGTGCTGGCGGAGGAATACGCGCTGCTGCAGAGTTCATTTCGGCGTGCCAGGATGGAGCGGCGCGTGCTCTGGCAGCGCGGGTTCAGGCAGTGGCTGCGTGTGAGGGCGTTGTACCAGACGCAGATAGGCCTGGCTTTTCGTAAGTGGCATGTCAGCATGGGTGACAGGCCGAAGCTGGGTTATATGCAGCCGGAAGATGCATATCGCAGGCGTATTAAGCATTTGCGTGATGAGATCGTGCAGGGTGGGTAGGGATAGTAAGATAGCGATTGACATCCGAAACGTTTTGGATATATACTTTGCATGTATCCAAAACGTTTTTGTTGAAAGCGAATTGTAAGCGTTTCTCTCAGGAAAACGATGTTGTTATGAGAACGATTCATGATGTCGCAAAAGCTGCCGGGGTGTCAATCACAACGGTTTCACGGGCCTTGAATGGCTATAGCGATGTCAGCGAGAGTACGCGCCGGCGTGTGATGCGTATTGCGAAG
Organism: Ktedonobacteraceae bacterium; assembly: GCA_017354095.1. Classification (GTDB taxonomy): domain Bacteria; phylum Chloroflexota; class Ktedonobacteria; order Ktedonobacterales; family Ktedonobacteraceae; genus Bu33. Next base: position 9,254 of record JAFMRP010000067.1, on the reverse strand, counting down.
GAGCTGGGGTATCGTCCAAATGCTGCTGCGCGCAATTTACGCGTCAAGAGAACCGGAACCATCGCTTTTGCCCCCTGTCTACCGAAGCGGATTGACGCGAAACTCTTCTTTAAAGAATTCATTGGTATGCTGGCTTTTGATTGTTTTCAGCATAACCTCAGCTTGCTTGTGACGCTGCCTTATTCCGATCAATATGAGCCTGAGATGTATCAGGAACTGGCCGGGACCGGGCGTGTGGATGGTATTATCCTGGCCACGGTCCAACCGCAAGATATGCGCATTCCCCTGTTGCAAAAAATGGGGGTGCCTTTTGTGGCCTTTGGTCGTTTGCTGGACGATACCGATCTTTCCTATCCTTTTGTCGATGTTGACGGAAAAGCTGGTGTCGGTAATCTGGTGGATTATTTATATGCACAGGGGCATTGTCGTATCGCCTATTTGAGCGACTTTCTGGAGGCTTCCTATATCTATTATCGCTGGCATGGCTATCAGGAGGCGCTGCGCAAGCATGGGCTGGTGGAAGACGAGCGTCTCTTAGTGATGGGCGTGCGTGATCAAGAGGGTGTTTCCGCGGCGGTTGCACGTATGCTTGCTCTGCCGGCTGAACATGCTCCGACGGCGCTGGTGACCAGCAACAATCAGCTTGCGTTGTGTGTGTTATCGGCCCTGCGGGATCTGGGGCGGTCTGTTGGAAAAGAGTCTGGGCAGGTGGCGGTGGCCAGCTTTGATGATCTGCCTTTTGCTGCGTATGTGGAGCCAGCTCTGACGACGGCGCGCCAGCCGATGGTAGAGGTATCGCAGCTAGTGCTGGAATTACTGGTGAGTATTTTAAAGCGAGAAGAGCTGGACGTATCAAAGACTGCCTACCCTCACCTGCACAGGCTGGGTGCGCAGCAATTCCTCTTAGAATCGGAGCTGGTTATACGTGATTCGGCGTAAGGGCCGCGATCTGTTAGTCTGCACAGCTACTCAAGAGCGAAAGCGGACAACGGGACGACCGAGCCGAAGTACTCTTAATGATGGAATAGCGGATCTGAGCGGGTGGCCCGTATAAATCGAGAGATGTAAATTTAAGGCAGTGGTACCAGGAATTGGTTTCTCCCAGGGTATTGCCTGTGCGTGACTGTCGCTGAAGATGCGATAGGATGCGGGATAAGGCGATGCACTGTTTGAGATACATAGTTACTAGCATATTTTTCATTGTTCGGCTATGTCAAAGGAGGACATTCATGTTGCCTGAACAGCGTACAGCCCTGGACGACATTATTGGTAAGATACGTGCAGGTCGCCTGACGCGGCGTGGTTTCCTGGAGCGAGCCGCGGCTATCGGCCTGGCCAGTAGTGCGGCCGTCTCGTTGTTGGAGGCCTGCGGCGGGAACAGTAACAGTAGTGGTGGGAATGGAGCGGCGAAGAACATTGTCTGGACCAGTGAGCAGGACCCATCCAACACGTATAAAGCGCTGGTTGATGATTTCAACAAAACGATTGGCCAGCAAAAAGGTATTCACGTCACCTGGCAGCAGGGTCCGGCAAAGACCGATGATTTGCTGACGCAGTACACTAATATGTTGCGTGCGCGCAGCTCCAGTACGGATGTGTTGTCGATTGACATCGTCTTCCCGGCGCAGTTTGCCGCCAGCCAGTGGACGACGCCGATCAGCGACTCGCAGTGGCCATCTTCTGAGCGCCAGAATTATTTGCCAGGGCCGATCCAGGGCTGCACATATCAGGGCAAGCTCTGGGCTGCACCGTTGCGTACGGACCTGGGATTACTCTATTATCGCAAGGACCTGGTTTCCAAGGTGCCAGCGACCTGGGACGATCTGGCCAAATCGGCCGCCGCTGTTTCGCCCTCCAAGGTGAAATATGGCTATGTCTGGCAGGGCGATCAGTATGAGGGATTGGTGTGTGACTTCTCCGAGGTGTTGTACGGTTACGGTGGCTCGATCCTGGACAGTAACGATCCCACCAAAGTAACTGTCAACAGTCCCGAGGCGAAGCAGGCATTGGCACAGATGGTCAGCTGGGTCGGGACCATCTCTCCAGCGGCGGTGACCACCTACCAGGAAGAGCCATCGCGCAACGTGTGGCAGAATGGCGATGCTGCCTTTATGCGTAACTGGCCGTATGCCTATGGACTGGGTAATGATCCAAAGGAATCCAAGATCGCCAACAAGTTTGATATCACGGCACTGCCATATGGCGGCAGTAATACAGTGGGGCATTCCGCGATTGGTGGTTGGAATCTGGCCATCAATGCCTTTTCCAAGAATCCAGATGCAGTCTGGGAATTTATCCATTACATGCTGCAAAACGATGCGCAGAAGCGGATCGCGATTGATGGCAGCCGTACCTCTACCCTGCAAAGTATCTATACGGACAGCGATGTGCTGGCGAAGCAGCCGCTGTTCGGCAAACTGGGCCCTATCCTCAAGAACGCGCTCCCTCGCCCGGTTTCTCCCAAGTATAGTGATGTTTCAGATGCCATTCAGCGCAACGTCTACCAGGCACTCAAGAAGCAGGTCAGCGTCGACGCGGCGCTGAGCAATCTTGAAGCGGATCTCAAGAAGGCTGTCGCGGCTTCCTAGTTGAGCAGTTGTAGGGCTCGGTTTACAACGTCTCAGTAGATTGACGGGCGGTAAACCGGGCTCCTACCCTGGATGTTGGCATGCCATGAGTGGAAGCTCTCGCATGGCGAGATAGAGGGAAAAAAGCATATTATGGCGACACAAACGACATCGACGCGTGCGCGCAGAGTGCCGGCGTTATGGGAGCGCGTACAGGCAGCAGGCGGACTGGCTCCATATTTCCTGGTGCTGCCAACCATGCTTGTGATACTGGTTATCGCAGTCTATCCGATGCTGGACTCGCTGCGCATCAGCCTGCTGGATAATCCGTTGATCAACAGCCCCAGTTTTGTAGGATTGGACAACTTTGTCCGTGTGCTGGGCGATCCTCTTTTCCGGACAGCGATGGGGACTACCGCGATCTTCACGCTGGTCAGTGTATTTCTGGAGATAACGCTGGGTCTGGGAGTGGCTGTACTGATCAACAAAGCGTTTGTTGGGCGTGGTGTAGTGAGGGCCTCGATCCTGGTGCCCTGGGCTTTCCCGACCGTGGTTTCGGCACAGATGTGGCTGCTGATGTATAACGATCAGATTGGTATTGCCACCTCGATACTGCAGGGGCTGCACCTGCTGGCGCCGGGCGACACGCTGCTTGGAAGCTACTGGGGGGTCATGATCGCCTCATTTATCACGGATATCTGGAAAACGACACCCTTTGCCGCGCTGCTGCTGCTGGCGGGGCTGCAAGTCATTCCGGCGGAGCTGTATGAGGCAGCCAGCGTTGATGGTAGCACGCGTTGGCAGCAATTCTGGCAGATCACGCTGCCGATGCTGAGAAACCAGTTGTTGATTACCTTGCTCTTTCGCTCTCTGGACGCTGTTCGCGTTTTTGACCTGTTCTATGTATTTGGGGGACGGAAGGTGCCTTCGATGGCGGTTTACGCGAATATCAAGATGTTTGCGGGAACGCCCGGTGATTTTGCTCCAGGTGTTGCCGCGGCAGTGGTTGTCTTCATCTGTGGCATTCTGATTAGCTTGATTCTAGTGCCAATGATGCGGGATATCATGAAGCAGTAATGACGGAGGGAGATTGCGATGCTTGTACAGCAACGGTCGGCATATGTCAGCGATGAGCAGAAGCGTATAGGGGAGAGACGCCGTTCGACGGCGGGCGTGTGGGCGTCGGTTGGGCGTTATATCGCCGTGGTGGTGGTAGTGTTTCTTGCGCTGACTCCGCTCTACTGGACCTTTATTACCTCGGTGAAGAGCGGTGTCGAATTGCGTGAGTCGCCGCCCACCCTGTTTCCGCATGCGCTGGACCTGAGCAACTATATTCAGGTATTGACCAACTCGACGTTTTTCTTGCCTACGCTGCGCAATAGCGCGATTATTGCCGTGGTGACCACCGCGCTCTCGCTGCTTTTCGGCATTTTGTGCGCGTATGCTATCGCGCGTATGCGTTTCCGGGGAAAACCCCTGGTGTTGAGCATTATTTTGTCGGTAAATATGTTTCCATTTATCGCAATGGTTGGACCGCTTTTCGTGCTCTTCACCGGCCCGATGTATATTTACAATAGCTATGCGGCGCTCATTATTCCCGATCTACTGCTGACATTGCCACTGACCATCTGGTTCCTCAACTCGTTCTTTCGTGACCTTCCTCCCGACCTGGAGGAGGCGGCGCGTGTGGACGGAGCTTCACGCCTGCGAGCATTGTGGGAAGTGATCGTTCCTCTGACCGCTCCGGGAGTCTTCTCGGTTGCCATTCTCTCATTTATTGCGGTGTGGAACGACTTTCTTTTTGGCCTGACCCTGACCAGTGATGAGCAGGCACAGCCGGTCACAGTGGGCATCACACGCTTCAACTCAGAGCATACGATCGCGTATGGGCAGCTCGCGGCGGCCTCAATCATCGTCACTATTCCGCTGGTGATCCTGGTGTTGATTCTGCAGCGGCGCATTGTAGCGGGATTGACGGCAGGAGCGGTAAAAGGATAGGGGTTCGCGAGTTGGGAAGATATTGCCTCTGTACCCGGTGGTGAGCATGTGATACACTTGATCAGGCAGGCGTGACAGGCGAGCGGATAGTAGTTTAACATGGGGGGAATCCTGCCGATCCAGAAGAGTTGTAGGGAGCAATTGTCAAGGAAGCAAAAACACTCAATGGAGAGAACAACGTATATGGCCAGATCGGACAGGGTGGACCTGTTAGCGGTTTATTATCTTATGCGCCTTACGCGGGCGATGGAAGATCGCACCCGCACACTATTTTTACAGGGGCGGGTTGTGGGTGGTGTCTATACGGCGCAGGGGCACGAGGCGACCACCGTTGGGGCCGCGATGGTGCTGGATGAGGGTGACTATATTGTGCCGCAGCACCGGGATCTCGGGATGAACCTGGTGCGGGGTGTTTCGCCTCGCGCTGTAATGTGCCAGTGGCTGGCGCGCGAGAATTCGCCCACACTCGGACGCGATGGGCAGCTACACATCGGCGATATGCACCATGGAATCGTGCCCATGATCAGTATGCTGGGGGAATCGTTGCCGGTAGCCTGCGGTGTTGCGCTAACGATGAAGATGCGCAAGCGCTCTACAGTCGTGCTGGCATCGTGCGGGGATGGCGCAACCAATACCGGGGCGTTCCATGAAGCGCTGAACTTTGCCTCGGTGCAGAAGGTCCCGCTGGTGCTTGTGATTGAAAATAACGGCTATGCCTACTCCACGCCCACCTATAAGCAATTTGCCATCCAGGATCTTTCCGAGCGAGCCAGGGCGTATGGTATACCGGGTGAGCACGTTGATGGCAATGATGTGTTCGCGGTGATGGACGCTGTGGGACGGGCCGTCGAGCACGCGCGCAGCGGGCAAGGGCCGGCGCTGGTCGAGTGTAAAACGTTTCGGGTGCGTGGGCATTCTGAGGCCGATAAGGCTGATTATGTTCCGCGCGAGGTGCGGGAAGAGTGGCTGGCGAAGGACCCCATCCAGCGTCTGGCAACGTATTTGCGGGTCAGGCATCTGTTGAGCGACGAGCAAGAGAGCGAGATCGAAGCGCGTGTGCAGGCTGTAGTGGATGATGCTGTGCGCTTCGCCGAACAGAGCCCCGCGCCCGATGGCGCCACGGTTGCCGAGTATGTTTTCGCGCCTGACGGGCCGATTGCTATTGTTGGGGAGCCGGGCGCGAACGATCAACACTATATTAATGCAATTGATACACGTGTGAATCAGCCGTTCAACACTGTGAGCAAAGCAGAGGAGGCCGTTGGGCGACGATGAGCGATAAGAAAGTAACCTATTTAGAGGCGATCAGCCAGGCTATTCGCGAAGAGATGTTGCGCGACGAGGCTGTATTTCTGCTGGGCGAGGATGTTGGCACGTACGGCGGCGCATTCAAAGTGAGTGCGGGCCTGCTTGAGGAGTTTGGTCCAGAACGTGTGATTGATACGCCGATGGCTGAGACCGCGATCATTGGCTCTGCTGTGGGGGCCGCGTTGATGGGCATGCGGCCGATTGCGGAGATGCAGTTTATTGATTTCATCACCTGCGGCTTTGATCAGATTATCAATATGGCCTCCAAGATGTACTGGCGTGTAGGTATGCCCGTGCCCATCGTTGTCCGTGGTCCATCTGGCGGAGGCACTAAGGGAGGACCTTTCCACTCGGCCAGCCCGGAGGCGTGGTTCTTCCATGTGCCTGGAGTTAAGGTTGTGGCGCCTTCTACCGCGTATGATGCCAAGGGACTGCTCAAGGCTGCTATTCGCGATAATAATCCGGTGTTGTATCTGGAACATAAGCTGCTTTATCGTCTTCCGGAACTGCGAGAGGAGTTGCCGGTTGAGGACTATATTGTGCCGTTAGGCAAGGCTGTGGTGCGGCGTGAGGGGGAAGATATGACCATTCTGACCTATGGTGCCATGGTTCACCAGTGTTTGCAGGCTGCGCGGGTGCTGGAGGAAGAGGACGACCTGGAGGTTGAGATTCTCGACCTGCGCTCGCTATCGCCACTGGATCGCGACGCTATTGAAGAGTCGGTCAGGCGTACCAATAAAGTGCTGATTGTGCATGAAGATGTGCTGACGGGAGGCATCGGGGCGGAACTGGCAGCTATTTTGTCCGAGGATCTGTTTGAGTACCTGGATGGACCGATTACACGTGTGGCGGCGCCCGATGTGCCATTTCCATATGCACCTCCGCTGGAAGCTGCCTATCTCCCTAACGAGCGAAAAATTCTCGCGGCGGCCAGGCAGCTTGCCGCGTACTAAGTGTAGGAAGGTGTTGTATGTTGCGAGCATATAAAATGTACAAAGGGGTGCAATTGTTATGCCGATACCAGTAAAAATGCCTCGCCTGGGCGAATCGGTTGCCGAGGGGACGATAGGAGCCTGGTTGAAGAATGAGGGCGACTACGTCGAGAAGGACGAATCGCTGGCCGAGATTATTACCGATAAAATCAATGCTGAACTGCCATCGCCAGTCGCGGGACGTATCGCCAGGATTCTGGTGCAGAGCGATGAGACGGTAGCCGTGGGTACGGATATTGTGCTGATTGAAGAAAGCGCTGATGTGGCGGCTACTCCAGCTGAGAAGGCACCACAGGCTGCGCCAGGGCTTGACGCCCCTCCGGTGGAGAGCCAGGAGCAGGCAACACTGCCGGTGGTGGAAGAGCAGCGCGTAGCCAGCGCGGTTGGAGCGGCGCGAGGTCATGAGCGGGTTGGCGAGGAAGAACGGCAGCGTATCTCGCCGTTGGCCCGGCGGCTGGCGCGTGAGCACGATATCAATCTGAACGACATCGCTGGCACTGGCATCAATGGCCGGGTGCGTAAAGAGGATATCCTGGCCTACCTCGCGCAACGCGAAGCCGCCCCTGCCTGGCAGGAAGCTCCAGCGCCGCAGGTGGTCCGGCCTGTCGCCACAGCCGCGACCGCGCCCGTCGCGCAGCCTGTGGCTGCCAGTGTGGCCGGACCTGACGAGGAGATCGTCGAGCCTACGCGCATGCGATTGGCTATCGCCGAGCATATGGTGCGCAGCAAGCGCACATCGCCGCACGCCACCGCCGTGGTCGAGGTGGACATGACCAGTATCGGGAAGTGGCTGGCGAAGAACAAAGATGAGTTCAAGCGTCGCGAGGGTTATGGCATCAGCTATGTGCCCTTTGTCATCAAGGCCGTCTGCGAGGGTCTGCGCAGGGTGCCCGAAATGAACTCCTCCTGGACCGAGGATAACAAGATCATCATCAAGAAACGCCTCAATATTGGAGTGGCCGTCGCGACCGATGCGGGCCTGGTCGTGCCCACGCTCTATGATGCTGATCAGTATACGCTGGCCGGCCTGGCGAAGCAGGTCAACGCGTTAGCGCAGCGTGCGCGAAACAACAAGCTTACTTTGCAGGATATGCAGGGAAGTACGTTTGTCGTGAATAATACCGGCGTTTTTGGTACAATTATATCGATACCAATTATCAACCAACCGCATGCCGGTATCCTGGCGATGAATGCCGTCGTAAAACGGCCAGTAGTGACTGAAGACGACGCCATCGCTATTCGTTATATGATGTACCTGTGCCTGTCTTTTGATCATCGTATCCTGGATGGCGCGGGATCGGGCGCCTTCTTGCAGGCGGTGCAGGCAAAGTTGGAGAGCTATGGTCGAGAGATCGATGTGTATTAGATAGAGGAAACCAGTCATGACAACCATTATCCCGGAGCGCCGTCCAGCGTGGCTCAAGGTGCGCGCTCCCCAGGGCGAAAATTATCGCGAATTGAAACAGCTCATGCGCGGGCAGGCGCTTCACACGGTCTGCGAAGAGGCGCGTTGTCCGAATATTGGCGAGTGCTGGGGGCATAAGACGGCCACCTTTATGATCCTGGGGCGCGTCTGTACGCGCAGCTGCGGCTTTTGCGCTGTGGAGACGGGGCGCCCGCTGGGACTTGATTGGGAGGAGCCGAAACGGGTCGCGCAGGCGGTGCAGACGATGGGATTGCGTCATGCCGTAGTGACCTCGGTAAACCGGGATGAGTTGAAGGATGGAGGCGCGGCCGTTTTCGCGGCCACTATTCGCTGGATTCGTCGCCTGAATCCGGAGTGTAAAGTAGAAGTATTGACGCCCGACTTCAAGGGGGTGCAAGAGGCTTTGAAGGTGGTCATTGACGCGAAACCTGATGTGTTCAATCATAATGTCGAGACCATCCCCAGGCTCTATAAGCGTGTGCGCCCCCAGGCTGTCTATGAGCGTTCGCTGCGTGTGCTCAAATGGGCCAAAGAGATGAATCCTGCGGCTCCCACCAAGTCGGGCTTTATGCTGGGGCTAGGCGAATCATGGGATGAGGTGATCCAGGTTATGCGCGATATGCGTGAGCACGACGTTGACATCCTGACGATTGGCCAGTACCTGCGCCCCTCGTTCCAGCACCTGCCTATCCAGCGCTACGTGCCACTGGAGGAGTTCGCTGCGCTCAAGGAGGAGGGCAAAAAAATGGGCTTTAAGCACGTAGAGTCGGGTCCTTTTGTGCGCAGCTCGTACCATGCGCATGAGCAGGCCAGTGAAGCCACGAAAGAATAATGTAAAAGGGTGATAGCTCTCGCTGATGAGAGGAGATGGCTTGAAAGCGCGCATCAATGGCGTTGATATCGCCTATGACGACCATGGCATTGGCTACCCGATTATCTTCCTGCATGGCTTTCCGCTCAACC
>JAFMRP010000551.1 GCA_017354095.1 Ktedonobacteraceae bacterium | reverse complement strand
TTTGGTGGTCAATGTCCGCGCTCTTTATCGAGCTCAATCGATTAATCGGAGACTTCTACCAATGATTTAGTTTCGACCCTCTTCCCAGGTGCTTGAAACAGTCAAACAAACAAATACGAGTCCTTCCATTCTCCAGCCATTGTATTACGTTTCACGTGCTTTACATGCGCTTTCGGTCATCGAGGCTCCCTTAGTTGTCCCTTCGGGTCAACATGTACCGACCTTAACTCACGCCGATGGGAGCCTTTCGGAAGCATGGTTTTCCTGGTGCCAAAGATGGCTAGAGGTGAGTTCTTTACGAGATAGCAAAGGGATATATTATCAACTGCTCAAAGTTGGACGGTGGTTGAAAGTCCATCATCCTGAAGTGAGCAGCCCAGCAGATGTGACCTATGAGCTGGCCGCTGAATTGGTGGCTGCTGTCAATCAGATGAAGGTGGGGGGATGGATAGGCAGTAGCAAATGGATCTCTGTGACGCAACACCGTATGGGAGACCCGCTCCGGCCCGCAGCCAAAAGAAGCGTCCTGGAAGCGCTTCGCGCTTTCATCCGCGACTGTCAAGAGTGGGGCTGGATACCCGTCACGATCAATGCCGCTCGTGCTTTGCGGACGCCATCCTCAGTCAGCAATCTCATCGGACCCAATCTGCAAGTGGTTGATTCGGGGCTATGGGCAAAGCTTCTCTGGGCAGCCATGAACCGCTCACGGTTAAACAAGGCCATGAACGGGAGGGCGAAGGGCTGGAGTCGCTCGTAAAACTCCTCCAGGGTACGCTCGCCGCTGGTGGCGTAGCCAAAGAGGACAGCAAGAAAATCGATCACCTCATAGCGCCCGAACCGCTTCCGTGCAAAGCGCACCTGCTCAGTGATCTTGCCCAGAACGTTGTGCTTGCGAAGATGTGCCGCCATCACGACGACTTCTCCGAACCACGATGGCGTTGAAGGACTGGATGCGGAAGAGGTCTGGATATCCACAGATCCATCGGCGATACTGCTCATATGTGCCTCCTTGAGAGAAAGTCATGCTTCTTTCTTCTCAGCAAGGCACATCTTTATTGGCTTTTGCTCTCTACGGGGTCGTCGCTCGTTGCGCATCCCGTGGGATTTTACTGCTCGTCTTCTTCGCTCAAACATTCGCATCAGTTGGGATGGGCGAGGGCGAGCCTTAGATAACATGTTTGTAGAGCGTTTGTGGCGTTGCGTGAAGTATGAGGAATACTATCTCAAAGACTATCAAATGATTTCAGTTGTAAAAAAGCGGAATCACCCAGCACTTCCATTTTTACAACTATGAGCGATATTATCGGGTGCTGGACGACAAAGCACCTTTTGCAGTGTGAAGAAGAGCCCCCAGAAAGGCCCCAACCACGATGAAAATGGCCGCTGCCAGAAGCGAGAAGACAAAAGAACAGCCCCGTCGTAAATAACCCATTGCGTTTCCTCCTGAACGTCTTTAGAACAGAGATGGACGTGCTCCGAGATTTCCTCAATCCGTGAGAACGTGACTTCCACCTCGCTCTCGTTGTGGCTTGCGGGGGCATAGCCACAACGAGAGCGAGGTAGGCTGTACCGTCTTCTGGACCACAATCAGCAAGTGACTGCACAATTGCTCCAGGTTCACTTCCTGGTGCAGGGTCTCACTGAAGTGGGCCACCACCTGGGCCGCGTCATATTTGCCGCGATAAAAGCGCCGATCGATCAAGTGCTGCACCTGCTTTCGCAGGGGGTGAAACAGTGCCGCCACGATCAAGGTGGAGATGACCAGAACCACTGCGTTGCTCGGTCCAACAAAGTTGACCAACAAATATTGTCCACCGAAGACCAGCACAAGATAGATGGCCAGCAGGGTTGCAGTAAGCAGGCCATAGACGAGCGTGCGGTTGATCAGCACATCGATATCCCACAGACGGTAGCGCAGCAGCGCGATACCAATGCTCATGGGGATGGCGATATAACTGATGAAGAAACTTAGGGGAGAGGCCAGTTGATACCACGAATCAGGAGCGCTCAAAAGGGGAAAGATCGCTGGAGCAGCTTGAAAGGCCACCGTGAGAAGCAACGTTGCCACAAAACCAAAGGCGAGCCACTTGATCTGCTGGCGTTGCAGTGGGGTTGCGACCGCGAGATAGCGATAGATCTGTGTGCCTGCCGCGCTCCCATAGATCACCAACTGATCTAGAACCTGGAAAGCGAGCGGCCAGTGATCAAGGTTATAGGGATACGGCAGCACCGCGTATAATCCCACCTGGATCAGGAACAGAAACAGGAGAAGCCAGGACCAGCGGGGAACAAAGCGACCATCTGGAAACAGGTAGAAGAGCAAACCCAGAGCAGGCCATTGCAAGATCACGACGAGAGAGCCAAACACAAGAAGGGGGAGTGGAACATTGTTTAGAACATTCACATGCACCTCGCTCACCCCGGTACACCCAAAGGTGATCAGCAAGAGAGACACAAACAACCCCATCTGGTCATGGGATCGATGCCAGAAAATCAGCGCGCCGACCAGCAAGAAAGCCAGGGTAATCAGCCCATCCAAGGTGAGCGTGTAGGCCGCGTACCCATCGAGAGAAAGACCGAAGTGCTTGAGCGCTGCTGTTTGCATCAGAGTGAGCTGGTAGTAGCCGCAATTGACACGGGTGAGATCAAGGCACACCGTGTGCTGCTGGGCAATGAAGCCTGGGATGCTCCAGGCCAGTACACCCAGATCAAAGAGCGCAATCAAGCCCCAGAAAATGCGCCATACCACGAGCTTTCTTCCACGCAACGGGGCCGGTCCTCGTTCTGTATTGATCAGTTTCTCTTCTGCAAGCTCTTTTCCCGGTGTTCTCATTTTGCTTCTTTTCCCTCCCGCCTTTTTATCTGGGGAAGAACTCCCCTTTCACACCTTCGATCATCATGATACCCTCTTTTCGTCCCGAAATCGTGACGAGAGGGCATGAAGAGACGAGATTCCCCGATTTCTCTCATTTCAAAAAGTTTGTTTGTGAAGCTCATCCTCTTATCGCAAGGAACCGAACGTTTTCGAGGCGCATGAAAGACCATCATTATCAATCTCTTGCCCCACACGATCTGCCATATGTTTTTCTTTTTCTGCGAAAGCAGAGAGTTGCCATTTTCACCTTGCCATATGTATCTTGAGCATGCTTTCTCTGACCTCGTCAGTCCGTTTCGCTTTTGACAAACGAAATGGATCATTGAAGAGAAAACTTCATCATTCGCTCATGCAGTCCGGGTCAACAAGCAATTCAGGCCGAGTGACGGATTCAGTCGTTTCCTCCTTGAATTTTTGGTGATAGGCATCAATATGCCAAAACCCATCACGAGCTGGGGAGCGCCGACGAGACGGGCGCCCGCCCATCTTGCTCGCGTCTCTTACGGGGGAAGGCGAGCGTGTGGCCCGTTCTCCCGGAGCTTATCCTGGTGTTACCCGTTCGCGGCGCGCGCGGGCATAGGCACTTCCTGTGCGGCGGTCCTCGCTGTCTTCGTGAGCAGATATCCACTCCAGCTCAGCGCAAGGGCGAGCAGCAGATCTGACACGCCGGAGACGATGGTATTCGCCATGCCTTCCAGAGGGAAGGCCAGCCCGGCCAGGACTGCCGAGGCAATGAGCAGCCAGCCAATCGCCACTGGGAAAACGCGCGCGCGTAGAGTGGCGATGCCCAGCACGAGGCCGCCGAGCAATTGCACCAGGGTTGCGACAATGATAAAGGCGAAGATGGAGGCTGGCGGGGCTACGTCCTGCCCACCCTGAGGAACCTGCGCACCCACGGCAGGTAAGAAGATTAACGCGTTCACGTACAGTCCAATAGCCAGCATAGCGCTGCAGACAAAGAGCACCCAGCCAATCAGTCCGACGATGCCGGCCTTGGCCGCCTGTCCGACCAGGAGACCGGGCAGCCCGAAAACGAGCGCCATTATGCCTACCAGTGCGAAGAGCGCCGCGTAGGGTGGCGGCGTGTCGCTCGAGCCAGCAGCGATGGTGAGCACATCAGAGATGATGAGCCCCAGGCTGCCGATGATGAGTGCTGCTCCACACACACGCAAAAGGGTTCGACTCGACATCCTTTTTTCTCCTTTGCAGGTTTGTTCCTGCTGCTTAGGGATTCTCTCGCCTCCCTCCCACCACACCCCGATTTGAGATATACTGAGTGTAGATGATCGTCGCTCTGGACACCATGAGGAAGACGCACATCTTTCCCACAGCTTTGTCTGCTGTGGAGAGACAACTCGTAAAAGAAAGGGGAGGACGGCTACTAATGCCCTCTTTCGGCGTGCTCCTCAAACGGTACCGCATCGCCACCGGGCTTTCTCAAGAGGCGTTGGCCGAGCGGGCCAATATCAGTACACGCGCCGTCAGCGATCTGGAACGAGGCATTAACCAGGCTCCGCGCTCCGCGACGCTCGATGCCCTCCTACAAGCACTCGCCCTTTCAGAGGAGCAGCGCCAGGCCCTGATTGCTGCCGCCCGCGCGAGTGCTCTCAC
>JAFMRP010000066.1 GCA_017354095.1 Ktedonobacteraceae bacterium | reverse complement strand
CCGCTGGATAAAGTGGAGGTACGCTGGGCGCTGGCCCTCTCGCTGGATCTACAAAGTGCCGGTATCAACGCTTTGAATGGACAGTTCAAAGCATCAGCGCTGCCAATGTCTGATACCCACATCCTGCGCCCGCTCTACTTCGATCCTCTACTCTCCTGGCTCAAGGACTTCAAGCTTGCCGATGGCTACCAGCCTTTTAACACGAACTTTGCCACCAGCCTGACAGACAGGCTCAAGTCGATGGGCACCTCCACTTCAGAGTTACCGCCATCGGCCTCCGACGCCTTCGGTCTCGGCTGGTGGAAGTACGCGCCAGAGGAGGCGGAGAAGTTGTTGAATTCGGTGGGCATCAAGAAAAACTCCGCGGGCGACTATACCCTGCCCGATGGCAGCGTGTGGCAGCCGGAACTGGTGATCCCTGGCGATTGGAATAAAGTCATGGAGCGCATTGGCTTCTCCATCGCCGATAGCTGGCACAAGGCTGGCATCAAGGTAAACACCCGCCAGGTGGACAACGGCGAGTTCACCACCGTTCAGAACACCAATGCCAAACTCACGATGGAGCTCAACTGGAACAGTTGTGTCTTTAATTCCAACTACCTGAACTCGTGGCGCAGCATCCAGCCAGAGAACCTCAAGCCCGCCAACTCGACGGACGCACTCAACGGCAATCCTTTCCGTTGGAACAATCCCACCGTCTCCTCGTTACTCACAGCGAGCGAGCGGTTGGACACAACATCACAGCCATTCATCGCGAACGGGCAGGCCATCTCCAAAGAGTTCATCAAGGATATGTCCTATATCAACCTGATGAATATCCCAACTACCGTTCCAACAAACAGCTACTTCTGGAAAAATTTCCCGAAGCAAAATAGCTACTATTCCGCCCCCTATACCTGGTGGAGTTCGGCGAAGAAGATCGCGCTCAACGTACAACCAACCGGAAAATAGGGCGCGGTGCCTGCCATCCGCACTCAACGTCCATTGGGGGCCGCCTCGGCTTAGCTCAGAGCGGTCCCTACCACTCACAGGTAAGATGTTATGGGTTTTGTGCAATACCTGGTAAAACGGATCGCAACCTATCTGGCGGTGCTGTTCATCAGCATCACCATCACGTTCTTCCTGCCACGGCTGCTGCCCAGCAATCCCATCGATAGCTATATCGCGCAGATGCAGAGCCAGGCGGGCCAGACGCTGACGCCGCAAGCGATCCAGAAGCTGCGAGAGTCGCTTCAGGAGCTCTATGGCCTCAAAGGTGACCTCTTTACGCAGTACCTGAACTTTCTCAAACGCGTCTTTCTGAGCTTCGACTTTGGCCCGTCGCTCTCCTCCTATCCCCGACCAGTCTCGGAGATGATCTTTGCCGCCCTGCCATGGACCATCGGGCTGCTTGTTACTACAACCATCCTGGCCTGGCTGCTGGGCAACCTGGTCGGACTGGTCGCCGGCTATTATCACAATAAACGCGCGGCCACTGTCCTGGAGGTCGTCGGCGTAGTGCTCTATCCCATCCCGTATTACGTCCTGGCGCTGACGCTCATCCTGCTACTGAGCAATCTTATCCCGATCTTTCCGCTCTCGACTACTTTTCTGCCAGGAGAGCTTACATTCGCGCAAATCGGGTCCATCCTCTACAATTCGACGCTGCCCGCGCTGACGTTGGTGCTGGCCGGATTTGGCTGGAACATCTTGAGTATGAAGTCGCTGGCCTATGCCACAAAGGAGGAGCCATACGTGACCTTCGCCCGGCTGAAGGGGACCTCCGATTGGAACAGGATGACTAGCTATGTCTTTCGTAACGCGATGCTGCCCCAGCTCACAGCGCTGGTGCTCTCGATTGGCACAATCTTCAATGGCGCACTGCTCACCGAGATGCTCTTTTCGTATCCAGGACTCGGCCTGTTGATAAGGGTCGCCGCTGGCGCGGGAGACTACAACCTGCTCTATGGTGCGATCACCATGTCAATCATCGCCGTGGCCACTGCCGGGCTCGTCCTTGATCTGATCTACCCGTTGTTCGATCCACGTATTCGCTACAGGTGATAGCTTATGAATCTACCTCTTCGCCTCAAACGGGGCGGCGACCCACTGCCGACCGAAGCCGCACCGGCCCAACGGAAACATGCACAACAGAGGCTCAACCTGCGTCTGAAATTGGGGATTGCCATCCTGGCCGTCTTCGTCATCGGGAGCTTTGTGCTGCCGTTGTTCGCTACCGTCGATCCTACGCGGCAGGGTACCTATCTGAAGAATATGCCCATCAGCGGGCAGCATCTTCTCGGCACGAACGCTCTGGGCCAGGATATCTTCTGGTTCCTGGTCCTGGCAATCCGCAACTCGCTGCTGCTGGGCGTCGCGGTCAGCCTGGGCATCACTATCATCTCCACGCTGGTCGGGTTGAGCGCTGGTTACATCGGCGGCTGGTACGAGCGCATCGTCATGCTGGTGATTGACACATTTATCACCATTCCGGTCTTTCCCATTCTGATTGTGCTCAGTGCTCTGGTGCGAGGTAACAACTCGTTTTTCCTGATTGGCCTCATCCTGGTCGTCTTCGGCTGGGCGTGGGGCGCACGGACAGTACGCTCACTGGCACTGTCGCTGCGCGAGCGCGAGTTTGTAAATATGGCACGCTTCTCGGGAGCCAGTACCTTCGACATTATCATACGCGAGATCTTCCCCTATGTGTATACCTACACGGTGGTTCACTTCATTAACACCATCCTGTTCGCGATCAACATCGAGGCGGCACTGGCAGTGATTGGCCTCTCGAAGGTGGAAGTGCCAACACTGGGGTCGATCATCTTCTGGGCGCTGAACTATAACGCGCTCTTGATTGGCCAGATCACCTGGATCGTGGGACCTATCGCGGCAACAGTGCTGCTCTTTCTGGGGCTGTTTCTGGTATCGACCGGCTACAATGAACTCTTTGCAACGAGACGAGGTGTCGCATGATCCGACTCAACAACATCGTCGCGACCTATACGACCCGGCGCGGCACGGTCAACGCTGTGGATGGTGTCAACCTGGAGATCCCCGATGGCATTACCCTGGGGATTGCTGGCGAGTCTGGCTGCGGCAAATCAACGCTGATGAAAGTGATCTACGGCGATGTGGGCTTTCCGCTCTCCCTCGCGTCAGGCTCCATCACCTACGATTTCTGCGATGAGCGCGGCCACCCGGTGACACACAAAAACATCCACAAGCAGTGGTTCAAGCGCATCTCCTACATTCCACAGAGTTCGATGAGTTCGCTCAATCCTGTGGTGCGCATCAACAAACAGTTCGTGGATTTCCTGGACCCGGCCAGCAACAAGGCCACCGTTCTACAAGAAGTACGCGCCTACGTCGAACAACTGGGCTTACCGCCTGAAGCTATCGATTCGTATCCCCATCAATTATCGGGCGGTATGCGCCAGCGCATCATGGTCGCGATGGCGACGTTCTTCAAGCCGAATATTATCCTGGCCGACGAGCCGACGACCGCGCTGGATGTCGTGGTGCAAAAAAGCATCTTGCTGCTTCTCATGAACTTGCAGGAGCAATTGCACAATACGATTGTCTTTGTCTCGCACGATATGGGCGTCCATTATCAGATCACGCATAAGATGCTGGTGATGTATGCGGCAAAGGCCGTCGAATATGCTGATTCCGCGACGATCTTTACCCGGCCTTTGCATCCCTACACACGCATGCTGGTCAACTCGCTGCCAACCATTGGCGACGACCAGGACCGCGAAGGGATACCAGGTCGGCCCCCAAGCCTGTGGGAACCGCAGCACGGCTGTCGCTTCGCCGCGCGCTGCCCCCTGGCGACCGAACTATGCCGGGCGCAGGAACCAGCATTCACCGAGTATCAGCCAGGACATTTTGCCGCCTGCCACTACGCCGACCGCCAGATGCAGGAGAGCGAGAAGGCAGGGGTTGTAAAGACGGCAGAGGAGGCAAAGGGAACGCTATGAGAGCCATCCTGAAAACCGAACATTTGAAGAAAGTGTACCGCCTGGGCAGCTTCTCGCGCAATGTAAGCATCACGGCCCTCAATGATGTCAATCTCGCCATTGAGAGCGATGAGCCGGTGATTATCAGCGTGGTTGGGGAATCTGGCAGCGGGAAAACCACGCTCGCTAAGGTCATCCTGCGCCTGGTCGAGCCAACGGCGGGCAGGGCGATCATTCATGACCGCGTGGTGGCCGGAAAGGGGGCACAGCCCGCAAAACGGGAGTTTCTGAGCACCGTGCAGCCGATCTTCCAGAATCCCTTTGAAGCCTTTAGCCGCTATCGAACAGTGGATTCCTATCTCTACGAGACGGCGACGCGCGTCAGGCAGCAGGGCAAAATCGAAGCTATCGATACAATGGCGGATGCGCTCGCGTCGGTCGGACTCGAGTACAAGGATATACGAAATAAGTATCCCAATCAGTTCTCCGGCGGCGAGCTGCAGCGAGTATCGATTGCCCGCGCCCTGATCCCGCGTCCTGACCTCATCGTCGCCGACGAGCCGGTCAGCATGATCGATGCATCACGGCGTATGATCATCATCAACCTGTTCATGTCACTAAAACAGCAGTACAAAACGAGTATTCTTTATATCACACACGATCTCGCCACGGCTTATTACATCAGCGACTATATCGCGGTAATGAATCGGGGTAGTATCGTCGAGTTCGGACAGGCCCGGCAGGTGCTGTCAGATCCGCAGCACCCGTATACCCGCCTGCTCCTGGAATCCATTCCTACACTCAAACACAAATGGATACGCCAGCAGGTTCCGAGCCAGGAGCAAACGGCATAAGGGCTGTGTCCAATCGCGTTCTAGATCAGGAGCACACCATCAATGAGCAATACGACCAACGCAACAACTATCGAACAGTGGGGCATCTTTGAGTTGCCGCTACATGGGAGCGCCGAAGGCAATCCTTACCTGGATGTGGAACTCACTGCCGAGTTCAGCTACAAACACCGCACCATCAAAGTGGACGGCTTCTACGACGGCAATGGCATCTATCGTCTTCGCTTTATGCCGGACACGCAGGGAACCTGGCGTTACCGCACGCGCAGTAATCAGGACGTATTAAACGATGTCGAAGGCACATTCTCCTGTATCGCGCCCGCGCCAGGTAATCATGGACCGGTGCGGGTCGCCAATACGTACCACTTCGCCTATGCCGATGGCACACCCTATAAGCAAACAGGCACCACCTGCTACGCCTGGGCACACCAGGGTAACGCGCTTGAGGAGCAGACACTGGCAACGCTGCGCGATGCACCGTTCAATAAGCTGCGCATGTGTGTTTTCCCAAAACACTATAGTTTCAACGAGAACGAGCCGGAGTATTATCCGTTCCCCTGCCTTTCGCGTGGTTCCAGCAAGTGGGACTTCGACCAGATGCGGAAGGGAGAGATGCCTGCTGGCTGGTCGTTCGATTTCAGCCGCTTCGACCCAGCTTTCTTCCGGCACTTTGAGCGCCGGGTCGCGGACCTGCTGGCACTGGGTATCGAGGCCGATATCATCCTGTTCCATCCCTACGACCGCTGGGGCTTCTCCAGAATGGACGCTCAAACCGATGAGCGCTACCTGCGCTATGTCGTGGCGCGACTGGCGGCCTATCGCAACGTCTGGTGGTCGATGGCCAACGAATACGATTTGATGAGGAGCAAGACCATGGCAGACTGGGACCGCTTCTTCCGCATCGTGCAGGAGAGCGATCCCTACCAGCATCTACGCTCGATCCACAACTGTTTCGAGTTTTACGACCACTCGCAGCCATGGGTAACCCACCTGAGCATCCAGCGCCCGAGCCCGGCGCAAGCACGCCTCTGGCGCGAGCAATATAAAAAGCCGGCGGTATTCGATGAGTGCTGCTACGAGGGCAACATCGAGTATCCCTGGGGCAATATTTCGGGCGAGGAGATGGTCCATCGTTTCTGGGAGGGGGCCGCCAACGGTGGTTATGTTGGGCATGGTGATACCTTTTTGCATCCTGAAGATATCCTCTGGTGGGCAAAGGGCGGCGTGCTGCACGGTCAGAGTGCTCCGCGCATCGCATTTCTACGCCGCATCCTCGAAGACGGCCCGATCAGTGGCCTTAATCCAATAGATGGGGTAGTCTCCTATAGAGGCGGCTTCCCGTGTGCCGGTCAGGAGCATGCATATTACCTGGCCTACTTCGGACAACACCAGCCGGCTCGGATTCCGGTAAACGTACCGGAGGGCGAACAGTACCGGGGCGAGATCATCGATACCTGGCAGATGACCATCACCCCGCTTACGGAACTGGTCGTGTGCGGAACGGTCGTAAAACTGCCAGGCAAGCCATATCACGCGCTGCTGCTGCGCCGTGTTAACCAATGATGATCCCTACGCAGCAGGAAGTTCTGCAATCATGAGGAGGATACCATGGTCAATTACGAATTTGGGGCAGGAATATGGATGTTTCAGCAATTCATCGACCGCTACGCCACGGACGCTTATGGGCCCCCGGTAAGCACACTGGAAGCCATCGAACGGGCAGCCGAAGTGGACGACATCAAAGTGCTGGACATCAATTATCCATTTGCCGGCAAGGGGGTGACCGTCGCGCAGGTTCGTGAAACGCTTCAGCGCACCGGACTGCGCGCGCAAGCCATCACCCCGCACCTGTATATGCGTGAGTTCCAGATGGGCAGTTTCACCAACCCGAACCCGGCTGTACGCCGCAAAGCCATCGATCTCGGCAAGCGCGCCGTCGAGATCGCACATCAGCTTGACGCACGCTATGTGAAGTTCTGGCCGGGACAGGACGGCTTTGACTATCCCTTCCAGGCGGACTACCAGCGACTCTGGGATTACTCCGTCGAGGGCGTGGGCGCGGTGGCTCAGAGCGATCCGACCATGCAGTTTGCCATCGAATACAAAGAGAAAGAACCCCGCAGCCATATGTTCTTCAGTTCGGCAGCCCGCACCCTGCTGGCAATCGAGGATATGGGCGTGGATAACGTCGGCATCGTCTTCGACCTGGGGCACTCGTTCTTTGCCAAAGAGACACCCGCCGACGCTCTGCAGTTGGTGGCGCGGCGCGGCAAGCTGGTCAGTGTCGAGTTGAACGACAACTGGCGCGAGTGGGACGACGATATGGCCGTCGGCTCTGTCCACCTGGTCGAGACACTCGAATTTCTCCTGGCTCTTCGCCGCATCAACTGGCAAGGCCCACTGCTGCTCGACCAGTTTCCTTTCCGCGAGGATGCAGTCGCGGCGGCCCGTGCCAGTATTAAAACCATGCGCGCGCTCGAACGTTTGCTAGACCGCCTCGATCTCGACGCGCTCAAAGCGGCTCAGGAGCAGCAGGACGCGCTCAAAGCGCAGCGCATTGCGCTCGATATGCTTCTCGGCACGAACCTTGTCTTGTGAGCTTTACATGAACCCTGTATGTATAAAGGAACCGCAATGATAGACACACAGAAGGTCAGGGAATTGTCCAGGCTGGCAGCCGCCATACGCCGGAGAGACTTGCAGATGATCTATGGCTCCGGGCTAGGCCATGTCGGAGGCGATCTCTCGGCCATCGATATCCTGGTCACATTGTACTTCGGCATACTCCGCGTTGACCCGCACGCACCAGACGCGCCCGAGCGGGACCGCTTCATCCTGAGCAAGGGGCACTGCGCAGGGGCGCTGTATACCACGCTCGCTCACGCAGGCTTTTTCCCGCTTGAAGAACTCAACACCTTCGCCCGGCCCCTTTCGCACCTCAATGGACATCCTGATCGCAATAAAGTGCCCGGAGTGGAGACCAATACCGGCCCGCTTGGTCATGGTTTGCCCGTCGGCGTGGGCTGCGCGCTCGCCGCCAAACTGACCGCTGCCTCCTGGCGAGTATTCGTGCTGACGGGCGATGGCGAGCTGCAAGAGGGGAGCAACTGGGAGGCAGCGATGGCGGCAGCGCATTACCAGCTCAGTAACCTGACCGTGATCGTTGACCGCAACCGCCTGCAGCAGGGCGACTGGACCGAGCAAACCATGCATCTCGAACCACTCGCTGATAAGTGGCGAGCTTTTGGCTGGTCGGTACAGGAAGTAGACGGTCATGATCATGCCCTGCTACTGGAAACTCTTTCGCGCGTGCCGTTCGAGACAGATAAACCGAACTGCATCATTGCCCACACGCAAAAGGGAAAGGGCGTCTCGTTCATGCAAGATAAAGCGGCCTGGCATCACAGGGTTCCGACCGCCGAGGAACTCAGCGCGGCCCTGAATGAACTGGAAGAGGTACCCCTATGACCCAACGCTATGATTGCCGTGACGCCTTTGAAGATACCCTGCGCGAACTGGCAGGCCAGGACGCGCGTATCGTGGCCATCGTCAACGATTCGGTTGGATCGAGCAAACTGACGCAATTCAAAGAGCAATATCCGCAGCGTCTTGTCAATGTTGGGATCGCCGAGCAAAATATGATCGGCGTGGGAGCCGGGCTGGCGAACGGCGGCTTGATCCCCTTCGTCTGCGGCGCCACTCCCTTTCTCACTGGGCGCGCGCTTGAGCAGATCAAATCTGATATCGCCTATTCGAATACGAATGTGAAGCTGTGCGGGATGAGCAGTGGGATGGCCTATGGCGAACTGGGACCAACACACCATTCAATCGAGGACATGGCCTGGCTGCGTGCCATTGCCAACCTGACGATCATTGTGCCCGCCGATTCGCTTGAGACCGAACAGGCGGTGCAGACAGCCGCCGCAACGGTCGGCCCCATGTTTTTGCGCATCAGTCGCCTGCCTGTACCCATTGTACACACTGGCGACTATCGCTTTGAGATCGGCAAGGCCGCGCGGCTGCGCGAGGGCAGCGATATCACGCTGATCACCAACGGCGTGCTGGTTTCATGCGCACTGGAAGCAGCCGAACTGCTTGCCGCCAGGGGTATCCAGGCTCGCGTGCTCAATATGTCCACGATTCGTCCGTTGGATAGAGAAGCCGTGCTGGCAGCTGCCAGCGAAACGGGCGGCATCGTCACGGCGGAAGAGCACACGATCTTCGGTGGATTGGGCAGCGCGGTGGCGGAAGTGACTGCCACCACCCACCCGGTGCCCATGCGCATTCTGGGCGTGCCTGGAACGTTCGCCCCCACCGGACCGGCTGCCTGGCTGCTGCAATATTTCGGTCTTACCGCGCAGGGTATCTTTGATGCCGCCCTGGAACTGATCGGCGTCAAGGTTTAGAAAGGTCGCACAGACATGGCAAGCAACATCGACACAATCCTGGCCATCGATCAGGGCACAACCAACACCAAAGCGCTGCTTGTCAACGCACGGGGAGAAGTAATCGCACAGGCCGTACGTCCCGTGGCCCAGAGCTATCCGCAGACGGGCTGGGTTGAGCAGGACGCGACCGAGCTCTGGCAGAGTGCGTGTGAAGCGATGAACGAGTGCCTGAGCGCTGTAGAGGCCACGCCGGTAGCGATTGCGATCACCAATCAACGCGAGTCGGCGCTGCTGTGGGAGCACCAGAGCGGGCGACCACTGGGGCCGGTCATTGGCTGGCAGTGCCGCCGTACCGCCGACTTCTGCGCACAACTGCGCGAGCGGGGCCTGGCGGCGTTGCTGGCGGAGCGCACCGGGCTTGCGATAGACCCACTCTTCTCAGCGAGCAAGATGAGATGGCTGCTCGATCACATCGCTGATGGCAGGCGTCGAGGCGAGATGGGAGAGTTGTGCCTTGGCACCATAGATAGCTGGGTGCTGTGGAATTTAACGGGCGGGAAGGTACATGCCTGCGATGTGACAAACGCCGCCCGCACGCAACTGTTTGATATTCATACATTGGGTTGGAGCGAGGAACTGCTCACGCTCTTTGGGGTGCCGCTCCAGGCATTGCCGGAGGTGCGGCCCTCAAGCGGCTATTTTGGCAGCAGCGTCGCGACAGGACGCCTGCCGGCAGGCATACCAATTGTCGCGCTCATCGGCGATTCGCATGCGGCGTTGTTCGGGCAGACGGGCTTTCGTCCAGGCACGGTGAAGGCTACCTATGGTACAGGCTCTTCCTTGATGACACCCACGCCAACAGCGGTCTTGTCGAAACACGGCCTTTCGACTACAATAGCCTGGGCACTCGATCAAGAGCACGTGACCTACGCGCTGGAAGGCAATATTTCGGTAAGCGGGGCGGCAGTGCAGTGGCTGGGCGAGTTTCTTGGCCTGGAGCATGCCGCCGAGGAGGTCGCGGAACTGGCCGCGCGTGTCGCAAACACCGAGGGGCTTTACCTGGTCCCGGCCTTTGTGGGCCTGGGCGCGCCTTACTGGAATGACTCGGCACGAGGCTTGATCAGCGGCATCACACGCGGCTCAACCGCTGCACACCTGGCACGCGCCGCACTGGACGCCATCGCTTATCAGGTGCGCGATGTCTTTGATGTCATGCAGACAGAAGCAGGAACCGAGTTCAACGTCCTTCTGGCTGACGGTGGGGCCAGTCGCAACACACAGTTGATGCAGTTTCAGGCCGATATCCTTGGGCGACCTGTATTACAGAATGTCACCGTTGATGCATCAGCCCTGGGGGCCGCATACCTGGCCGGCCTTGCTATCGGTCACTGGCAGACGCTCGACGAGATCATGCAGTTGCCCAGACAGCAGATCCCCTTTGAGCCACGGATGGCCGCCCCAGTTCGGGAGGCGCTTTATACAGGATGGCAGACCGCTGTCTCCCGCGCGCTTCTCGATGGCACAGGGTCGTCTTCTACCGGGGTCTCGCACGAAAGGAATAAGCATGGCACGCATAGATGAACTCCGCTTGATGGCAAAGGTCGCTCACCTGTACTATGACCAGGATATGACTCAGCCCGAGATCGCGACTCAGCTTGATCTATCGCAAGCAACCGTCTCACGCCTGTTGAAACGTGCCAAACAGGAGCAGATCGTACGCGTGACGGTCAATATACCCTATGGCGTCTACTCGGATCTGGAGGAGCAGCTTCAGAAAACCTACGGGCTCAAAGAAGCGCTCGTCGTAGATAGTGTCGAGCACAGCGACCAGATTTTGCGCGATATTGGCTCGGCGGCGGCCTACTACCTGGAGACGACCCTGCGCTCAGGCGAGGTGATTGGCGTCTCC
>JAFMRP010000550.1 GCA_017354095.1 Ktedonobacteraceae bacterium | reverse complement strand
GGTGCGTTGCTGGAAACGTAATGCTAAAACAGAGCACACCGGCCCCTCCCATCCATACAGCCCCATCCCGCCAGGGAGGCACCTGAGACCGCCGTACAGCCTGAGACGTATCGGATTGCACGCGCGTAGTTGTTTTCATCAACATCACTCCAGATTGAACTTGCAGCAAAGACGAAAAAAGCCAGTAAAAAAAGAATCATAGAACCCAAACAAACAAAAAGCCACAGCCAATCTAGTGCAAAACCACCCCATCACCTCCAGCCATTCCGCATTCCAAAAATTTGAGCGGAGCGAGACGCGCCAGCATCTCGCTCCGCTCAAATTTTTCCTTCCCCTACCTCCTATGCACCACCGCCCTCACCGGACCATAAGGACGCAGCGTAAGCGTCTTATTCATTTCGGGCTTAACCACCTGCCCCGGCAGCATCTCAAAGCTGACACGCTGCGCCAGCGTCGCGAGTAAAAGTTGACCCTCCATCAGCGCAAAGTAATTGCCAATACAGATGCGAGGCCCCGCGCCAAAAGGAATATAAGCATAGCGCGGTAACTGCTTCTCGCGCTCAGGCGTAAAGCGATCAGGATCAAAGCGCTCCGGGTCAGGAAAGTACTCCGGTTTATAGTGCATAACATAAGGCGAAATCATCACCATCATACCCTTGGGCACCCTATAGCCATCGATCTCCATATCGCGTAGCGCCTCGCGTGTAAAAGAGAATGCCGGTGGATAAAGACGCATCACCTCCTTGAAAACTTGCCGGCAATACGGCAGCCGTTCAAGATCAGCATACGTAGGCGTGCGTCCCTGCAGCACTCCATCAACTTCTTCCTGCACCTTCTTATATATATCCGGGTGCTGGCAAAGCAGATACCAGGCCCAGGTCAGAGACGCCGCCGTCGTCTCATGCCCGGCGGCAAACAGCGTCGTACACTCGTCCATAAGCTGCTGGCTGCTCATTGGCTCCCCATCTTCATCGCGAGCATTAAGCAAAACGGACAGTAGATCATTGCGCCCATCGGTCCCGCTGCGGTGCCGCTCATCAATCATCTGCTGAAGGCGCTCCGTTATCTGGCGCATCGCTTTCTGCACGCGTAAGTTATAGGGCGTGGGCCAGTTCAGCGGTGGGCGCAGCGGAGAAGTGAAAGTCGTCGACGTATACTCAAACGTCACAACAAAGGCCGCGCTAAACGCGTCAGTCTCGTCAAAAACATCGGCATCAAACAGCGTCTTACCAACGATGCTCAGCGTCACAGCGGTCATCGCCTTATTCAGGTCAATCTCCTCGCCTGAATGCCACTGCTGCTGCATCTGCTCGCCATAGCGCGTCATTGTATCCGCGTAGCTAACAATATGGCGTGGTTGGAAAGAGGGCGCCATCAGCTTGCGCTGTTTGCGATGAAACTCCCCCTCGCTAATGAAAAGACCATTGCCACCAATCGCCTTATGCATCAACGTGCCTTTGCTAAAATCGTACGCATGCTCAACCAGAACACTGTGCAACTGCTCCGATTTCAGCAACAGAATACTATCGACCAGCGCAAGATGAAAACCGCAGGCCTCGTCATATTCGCGTGCACACTCACGCAAAAATGCCAGCCTGTCACGCAACAGCGCCGGAAGACAGCCCAGCAAAGGCCACTCGCCTCGTGCATAGGGCAGCTTCTTGCTCATCCTTGTTTTTACCTGCGTAACCATTGCGATACTCCCAGTACTTGCTATGCTATAAAATTGTTGTGTCTATATCATAAAGTAGCACAAAATGAAATACTAGAGCTCGCCACACATAAGCGCAACCTTATGTTTTCACCGCCAAAAACAAAAAAACCTCCATCAGCTTCTCAAGCTAGATGGAGGTTTTCTGGTAGCGGCTACTGGACTCGAACCAGTGACACAGGGCTTATGAGTCCCTTGCTCTACCGACTGAGCTAAGCCGCCTCACTTCCTCTTGTAGCGCCATTCTACACGCTGCGCAATAGCCGCAACCCTGGAATGAGAGTGGAGCACCCCTTACCGGAATCTCCTCAAATCTCTGCGCTACGGCTATATAATAACATGCGCTGTCAAGACCTCCAAGCAGATGTTTTAACCGTCCCCTCCCCCGTCCATAAGCGGTCTTATAATCCTGCCGCCTGCTGATCCAGCCGAATCCCGGTGCAGTGACTCGCTTCAGCGAGAGCCCGTAGGTCTCCTACCTAACTCTGCAACCCTACCCTCATCTCTTTCGTGCTCACCGAAACTGTAGGACCCTCCCTTGTGGGGGCTTCCTTGTCGACTCCCTGGGCGCGCAGCGCCAGACGCCAAAGCGTCGTTGGCCGTCTGGACAAGAGGCCCGGCGTTGGTGGTCGGAATACAGAAACCAGCCGGCTCGCGGCCTGCCGACCGTCGTGCTATGCACCACTCTTGTATCATGGCCATTTCTCGAACGTCATCAGGCGGCGCCCCCGTCAAACTTCGTTTGACCGAATACTACTGGACTGATCGCCTCCATGTGAACGATATGAGAGCGGGAGATGCAGGAGGGCACCAGCCCTTCTGCATCCTTTCCCTCTCCGCGCCGCCGCAGGCGACGCAGAATACTATGATGGCAAATCGGTAATGGTCCACGATCCAAAATGCTTGATCATACGCACGTGATGGGAAACCATGATTTCATAAATCTGGTCAATGTGCCTGGAATTGCGCGCTCGTATACAAAGAATATGGTGCCCGCGATGCGCTTCCTGGAAATAGGCTCGGATATCTGGCCCCTCGTCGGTTCCCCACTGAAATGCTACCCTGAATCGTTGCCCCAGTGTGCGCCGGACTCCATGTTCGTGTTCCTGCCTGAGCATTTCATCACTGCGGTCCAGGTGGATATCCTCTGGAGCAAAGCCAGCACTCCGCAAGGTGTGGATGGCTCGTTCCGCAGCCTGGAGATCGTCAATTACTCCAACTACGTAACCTTTGGGGTAGATGGCTCCCGGCACTCCCAACGCCAGATACGGTTCAAAATGCGGCTCTTGCTGCATACCAGCCTCCTTTACGTATCCTGTGGAGCTACTCTTCATTTTGCCTGGATACTCTTACTTATATGACGCCATGGGAGAGGATAGCGGGTCATCTGACCAGGTTGACATTCTTCCAATCTTTAAGTGTTTGGCATTTTACCTTATGACACATTGGGAATCAAGACAATTTTCCCCTGAACCCGGGCGTGCTCAAGCATCTCATGAGCATGCGTGGCTTCCTCCAATGGCAGGCGTTGAGCAATCACCGGTTTGATCCGCCCCTCTGCCAGCAGCTCAAGCAGTTTCGTCAGATCCGCGCGAAACCATTCAGGATGCCGGTCCTTTAATCCGAACCCTCCCCCCGCGATGCTATACCATCGCACGCGTTTCCCGTTGGGAAGAATAGACCAGCCTGCTATCTGAAGCAGCGTGCGGAGCGCCACCAGTGGGAGATTGCTTCCTGACAGATTCTCCAATGAGAAGCCATAGATGATGAGCCGTCCACCTGACCGCAGTGTTTGAAATGAACGCTGGAGATGCTGGCCACCGATGGGATCAAAGACCGTATCGACACCATCACCTGTAAGCAGGCGAATACGCGCGACAAAATCCTCGCTCGTGTAATCGATAGGCGTTGCCCCTAAGCGCTCAACCAGCTGCTGTTTGGCTCTTGAAGCGGTCCCATACATCTCCAGATGCGCCAGGCTCCCTAATTGCAGCAGCGCTGTTCCCACTCCCCCCGCCGCTCCATGCACCAGGACGCGTTCTCCCGTTTTGATGTGAGCACTACGATGCAGCATCTGATAGGCGGTGACGTAATTCAATACCAGACTGACTGCTTCGGCTGGATCGACGTGCTCAGGCACCGGCACTACTTCTCGCTCAGGGAGACAACAATACTGGCTGTAGCTCCCAAATCGGGTGAATGCCGCGACCGTCTGACCGCGAAGCCGCTCGTCAACTGACACACCACACTTTTCCACAATCCCTACCAGGTCGTAACCAGGCGTGAAAGGAGGCGGTGGCATTGTGGGATACTTCCCGTGCCGCATGAGAACGTCAGCGAAAGCAACTCCCGCTGCGAGAATCCTGACACGGATCTCGCCTGCTCTCGGTTCTGGAATCTCATCTTCCCTCAACTGGAGGACCTCCGGCCCTCCTACCCGGGTGAGAACAATGTGTTTATACTTCATATTTTCCTGCGATCCCCACAGGTATCGTACTAGATTCCCCGACAACTTTCCAGGCAAGCAAGACCTTGATCTAATGGCGTACAGCGAGTACGCGAGAAAACAGATTAACATAAGTTAGGTCTTTCCCTCAATGACGACGTATAATGATCAGCAGCGCCAGTTCTATTACTCAGCCCGTGCTTATGTGAGGGCGGTCAGAGCGGGAGGTGCAGGAGGGCCGCAGGTCCTCCTGCCGGGGTGCGGGGTGTCCCCGCATGTCTTCTCCCCTCTTGCCGCCGCAGGCGGCAGTGCTCTCCATCAATAAAATACTC
>JAFMRP010000549.1 GCA_017354095.1 Ktedonobacteraceae bacterium | reverse complement strand
TGTTCACGTCTCGCCGGCAAACCAGGGCAGCTATCGCCCTTTTTGTGATCGGGGCTATTCACTGGATTGATATCCTGCTCATCGCGCTGCATCGCCAGGAAGCCGCCGGCTCCGCATTCGCGCAATCGCAGTTGAACAGCTCAAGCATCGTCCACCTGATCATGGGGGGACTGTTCCTCGTGGCTGCCTTCCTGGTGCGCAAGGGGCGAAACTGGGTACGCATAGCCATAGTGGTACTGCTCATTTTCCAGCTCATAGGGCACCTGACATTGCCACTCGTCGTGTCCATCTTGCCCACCGAGGCGTGGAGCATCGTCGCCGTACAGGTGTTCTCGCTCCTCTTCGAGCTGGCTGTTGTTTTTCTGCTGTGGTTCGCTCGACCATCGCGCGCATTTTTCACGCTGGGCAGGCGGCAACGCTCCTAGCTAGAAGCGGCCCCACGCAACGAAAGCAGCCAGGGCGAGATAGGTCAGGTTCAACAGCATGTGCTTGTACTCTTGACGGCGGAACGTCACGATCGCCGCACCAACCATGATCAACGCCAAACCGACGGCCGCCAGCGGCACCAGGATCGGTGCGATGTCGAGCAGTGCGGGCAGGATCAGGCCAACGGCGCCCAGGATCTCGACTGCTCCAAGGGCCTTGACGAAGCCAGCGCTGAAATCCAAGACCCATCCTCCGCCAGGAGCCCTGGCCAGTTTCTCCTGAGGGATGAACAGCTTGTTAGCGCCCGCAAAAAGGAAGACAGCGGCCAGCAGGCCAGCGATGATCCACAGAGTAAGGTTCATGAATTCTCTCCTACTTGTTCTGCATCTGCGCCATCAAATCCCAACCTATGTGCGCATTGGGGACAGTGGGTTGCCAGGTACTGACGGCTTTAAACAAACGATTGGAGATGCGTAGACTGCGGCTGGTATCGGCATACTTGGACCCCGTCACCAGGCGCATCAGCAGATCTGGCAGGACAAACAGCCGTTTGCGACCAACTGCGTGCGCAAGGATCGCGTACATCTCCGAGCGCGTCACTGGCTCATCATCGACAATGTCATAGACCCCGGAGGGCACTGGTTCCGTCAACGCGAGCAGCAGAGCACTGATGGCATCCTGCAACCAGACTTGTGGGAGATAGCCAGCACGTGGACCGGGAAAAGCACCAATCCCTTTGCGCGCGTAATCCAGCATCTGCCAGCTTGAAGGTGCTTCCGGCCCATAAAATGAGCCCAGCCGCAGCGAGATCCCGCGGCGCTGCCTGGTCGGATCGCTTTCTGCGAAGCGTGTCACGGCCTCCTCCGCCTCGACGGTTGAGGAAAGGGTTGCCGTTTTGACGGGAGTCGTCTGGGCATCCAACCAGGTATCGCCACTGCTTGGATAGAGAAAATCGAAGCTGGGATAGATGATCGTCTGAACCGTGCCCACGGCCAGCGCGGCTTCGACAAGGTTGCGAGCGCCATCACGACGCAGACGATCATTTTCCAGCCAGGCCGAGTTTCGCCCCATCTGCGTCGCGGAGGGTATTTTCGTCGCCAGATGGTAGATGGCTTCGTGACCAGCCAATACCTGCTTGAGCGCCTCAACATCAAAGAGGTTGACCCGTACCGGATGCGCCCCTGTACGTCGCAAGCGCTCATCGCTCTCCTCCGTGCGACTCATTGCCGAAACCGTGTATCCTGCCTCAACTAATCCAGGCACAAGCGATGTTCCGAGTACGCCGGTTGCACCTGTTACAAAAATGTTCATCATATTGTTCCTTTTTATTTCGCTTCTCTCTTTCGAGAGATCTCTTTCTCAGCGCTTCTGGAATGGAGACAAGTGAGCCCACAAAAACGTGACAATAGAGCAGCGTCTTTTTTCGTCACGGCAAAAATTGCGAAAAACGCTTGTGCTGACGTATGATAAAAGAGAAATTCGACACTGTTACGGAGCAATTTCGGAAGAACCTTATGGATCACATTCAAACCTATCGGCCTCTGCTTTTCTCCATCGCCTACCGCATGACTGGATACGCCAGTCAAGCCGAAGATATTGTTCAGGATGCCTACCTGCGCTACCAACAGGCGGATCAAGCTGCCATTCAATCGCCCAAAGCGTATCTCACCACGATTGTCACTAACCTCAGCCTCAACTATCTGAAATCCGCCCACTCGCAGCGTGAAGAATATATTGGGGTTTGGCTCCCCGAGCCTATCCTCACTGCTCTGCCTGAAGGTGAGTCGTTAGAGGAAACCTATGAGCAGCAAGAGACCATTTCACTGGCCTTTCTCGTGCTCCTAGAGGCGTTGACGCCCCCAGAGCGCGCCGTCTTCCTCCTCCATGAGGTGTTTGACTACTCGTTCGCAGAGATTGCCGAGATCATCGAGAAAACCACGGAGCATTGTCGCCAGCTCTTTCATCGCGCAAAAAGCCATATCGCGGAGAAACGCCACCGCGTTTCGGTCTCGCCCACCAATCAGCGCCAGCTCACCGAGTCCTTTGTAGCGGCCTGTAAATCGGGGAACCTCGCCACCCTGACCAAACTGCTCGCCAGCGATGTCACGGCCTGGGCGGATGGTGGAGGCAAAGTTCGCGCTCGCCTCTCCCCCGTTTCTGGCCAGGAACTGGTTGCCAGGCGCTTTATTTTCGCCTTAATGCACCGAGTACCTGCAGACCACAAACTCTTTATCGACGAAATCAATGGTGCACCGGCAATTCTCTCCTGGAGTGACGGGCATCTCAACTGGGTACAGACGCTCGATATACGCGACAATGTCATCGTTGGGCTGTATACCCTGGTGAATCCCGACAAGCTGGCTTTTCTCCAACGCCAGTTGGAGAGCCGCCCGGAGCCGTTCCTTTCATCTTCACAGATCCTTCCATAGGGGAGAGATGAGTCTGAACCGACGTAGAAAAAAAACGCTCTGTGTTGGGTGACACAGAGCATGTTTTTTTGTCAGGCGAGCCGCGCTGCCGGGTTCAGCACTCGCTAAACGTGTGGAGGAAGAGAGTCAGGTGGTGCGGCCTGTCTGAAAACGACAGGCGGAAGACGGTCCAATCCTCAAGCCCAGGGGGCAGGTCTATGTACTGATCCGCCGCGACTTCCTCGCGCCCCTCCGTACAAGCGGGTTCGCTTTGCACCTCGGGCACGTAGAGCAAAAAGTCGTGCTGCAGAGCCTCCTGGTCTTTCATCGCGTGGTCCTTTCTGATAATGCCAGATACGGGTTTACAAGGACAGTATGCCAGAACAATCTGAAGAGGACATGAATACAGTATTATGAAAATATTAATTATTGGAGGATCAACATTGAACCGGCAACGGCGCTGTAGCCTGGACACAACTTGTGCCTACATTCTATAAACGATGAGAACGCCCGTTTCTTACACATAAATAGACGTTAAAAGAAGGACAAAAGTTGCATGTTTTTGGTCCAATAAAAACATCGTTTTTCCGGGCCTAAATGTTACAGGATAATAATAAGCGAATTGGCGGGATCGACACAAGTACACGGAGACCATAAATTGCGCACGTAAGGCATCGCGTCAATTACAACATCCCGGTACACTTGATGCAGATAAAAATCTGGCAAGCGTTCCAATAATCGCCCTATAATAAAAATAGTGATGGGTATTTCTTTATCATCATGGGATAATGCATTATGCTTGTATACTACCTCAAACAGCAAGACGAGTTCGCAAACGTTCTGGAAGAGCACGAACAGCTTCTCTGGCATGATAAGCCCGGTTTCTTTTTGCAGGTCAGCGATGTCATTTGTTTCATTTTTGGGGCCCCACTCCTTCTCCTGGGGCTGTACCTCTGTTCTCTGATTTTCCCCCTCATTTTACATGATTCCGGGAACATTGCCGCTCTCATCCTGGATCTCACCTTCTTTGCTGGCCCCGGTCTATTGCTGTGCTCCATCCCATTCAACAGGTATCGAACAGTCCGGAACACGATCTACGCCATCACCGATCGCAGGCTGCTCCATATTATCTCGCATGGCCGCTCGCGTCAGCGTCACCGTACCATCAAATCGTATCGCAGAGAACATCTCAGCTACATCGAGCGGGCCGAGCGTCGAGGAGAGCGGGGAGACCTGATTTTTGGGAAGTTTCCCGATACACGTTTCCAGAATATCGCGCACGTGGGAAGAGCAGAGCAGATTTTGATCTCCGCCTGGGGGCCACGGCCAGCACAGGCGCCTTTCACGCCACCTCCCTATCATCATAATGTGACCAGACAGACGGATGGAGATAGGGCATATTATGAGCGAGGATATGGCGCCACGCCCGTTGAGCAGGAGTAACGCCATTTTGAGTTACATTGCCGTAGACGGTCGTAAATCATCGACAATCCCGTAGGGACCCCGTTTACGGCGCCCAGTCGATTTATCGACGTATACAGGCATATAGCGTTTTAGAATAAACATAGCGTATGCACAGCGATAAATCACTGGACGCGCTAAAGCGGGTCCCTACGGCAATGACCATCCCCATAGCAATGGCGGGGTTAGTTTGTT
>JAFMRP010000548.1 GCA_017354095.1 Ktedonobacteraceae bacterium | reverse complement strand
ATCGCTGGACATGCTGATCCTGGCCCGCATAATCCAGGGCGCGGGCGCGGCTCTGCTGGTGCCAACCTCGCTGGCGCTCTTGAGTCAGCTCTTTCCTGAAGCACAATCACGCGCCAGGGCCATCGGTATCTGGGGCTCGGTGGCCGGCATAGGCGCCGCCTCCGGCCCTGTCATCGGTGGTCTGCTCGTCAACACGCTCAGCTGGCGCTCCATCTTTCTGATCAATGCGCCCGTGGGTCTACTCGGCTTCTGGTTTACGCTGCGCCTCATCTCGCCCTCGCAACCACAACAAACCCGTGGGTTCGATAGCGCAGCCCAGGTGATCGCTATTCTCGGACTTGCCGCGCTTACCTTCGCCCTGATCGAAGGAGCAACGCTGGGCTGGCCAATCATCCTCATGCTTATCGCCACCTTCATACTGGCTGCCGTGATCTTTATCCTGATCGAACGACGCGTACAACAACCTATGCTGCCGCTGACGCTTTTCTCCAGCGCAACGTTCTCAGCCGGTAATATTGTTGGCCTCCTGCTCAATATGGGCTTCTACGGCCAGCTTTTCGTTATCAACCTCTTCTTTCAGCAAATACTCAACTATCCTTCGCTGCAGACAGGTCTGGCGCTGCTGCCGGAAACCGGCACTGTGCTGCTCTCTTCTATGCTGTCAGGCCGTATCACTGGCCAGGTCGGACCACGACTACCGATGATCATCGGACCTGCCGTCGGGTGCGCTGGCTTCTGCGCGATGGCCCTGGTAGGCACGACAACGCCCTATATACTCACGATCGTCATGCTGGCTGCTATGGGCTTTGGCCTTGCCTTCGCCATGCCGGCCATGACCGCTGCTGTCATCAGCGCGGCTCCCCCCGAACGCTCGGGTATCGCCTCGGGCGCGCTGAATGCCAACCGCCAGGTTGGTGGCGTGCTCGGCGTAGCCCTGCTCGGCTCGCTGGTTGGCCAGCATACATCGTTTGTCTCAGGCATGCATGGCGCGATGCTCATCGCTGCCGCCACGTTCTTCATCTCCTTCCTGCTCTCCCTCCTCCTGGTAAAAAATCCATCCGCTCGGAGAGCATAACCAGTCGCCAACGTCATTAAAACGGTACCTTGACGAAACCTCATAACTCATCTCATAATCAGAAGAGAGGAGCTTTTATGCCCTCTCTTCTCCCACATGATCACTTCCCTTTTGTGGGAATAGACATGTTGTTGTTTCATCAGAGATGCCCGCTCTCGTCGTCAGGCTTGAAAACCGGGCATGCAGAAAGAGGAAGACCATGACTGAGACACCTGCACCGGAAAAGAACTGGGCCGGCAACTACACCTACCGGGCAGAGAAACTGCACCGGCCTACGACGATTGAACAGGTGCAGGAGATCGTCGCCAACGCGGCCAGCGTCCATGTGTTGGGCTCGCGACACTCGTTCAATGAAACCGCCGACTCCTTGGAGCTGATATCACTCAAAGACTTGCCCGCTGATGTGGTCGTCGACCATAAATCACAAACGGTCTCCCTCGGCGCAGGAATGACGTATGGCGATCTGGCCAGGACGCTGAACGACGAGGGCGTGGCCTTGCATAACCTCGCTTCGCTCCCCCATATCTCAGTCGCTGGCGCCGTGGCGACAGCGACGCACGGCTCGGGTGTCATCTGTGGCAACCTCGCGACCGCAGTCGCGGGGCTGGAGATGGTAACGTCCAGCGGTGAGATTATCAAGGCATCCCGGGGCGAGTCTGACTTCGACGGCCTGGTGGTCGGACTCGGCGGGCTCGGCGCGGTCACCCGGCTCACTCTGGACGTGCAGCCTGCTTACGGGGTGAAACAGCAGGTGTTCGAAGGGCTCAGTTGGAAGGCGCTCTACGACCACTTCGACGAAATCACCTCATGTGGCTACAGTGTCAGTATCTTCACCCGCTGGGGCCAGGCGAACGATCAGGTGTGGGTCAAGAGCCGGACCAATGAACCCGATCAGGTTGTGGGAGATCTCTTCGGCGCGGTTGCGGCAACGGTTGATCTGCACCCTATTGTCGAACTCGATCCAGCCCCTTGTACGCCACAGTTGGGTCGGCCCGGTCTCTGGTCCGACCGGTTACCACATTTTCGCATGGGCTACACGCCGAGCAGCGGCCAGGAAATCCAGTCGGAGTACCTCATCCCCCGGCGGCACGCTCTGGGAGCCATAGAAGCCCTGCGCGCCCTCGCAGACGGGATACGACCAATCCTGCTCGTGAGCGAGATTCGCCGGGTGGCCGCGGACCGGCTGTGGATGAGCACAAGCTACGAGAATGATTCCGTTGCCATCCACTTCACCTGGAAGCGCGAGCCAGGCGCAGTCCAGCAGATGCTCATCCAGATCGAGCATACCCTGGCTCCGTTCGAGGCGCGCCCGCACTGGGGCAAGGTCTTCCACGCTGACGCAGCGGCAATCGCTCCACTCTACAAGCGTCACGACGACTTTGTCCGCCTGGTGGAGCGGCTCGACCCGCGCGGTGCGTTCCGCAACTCATGGCTGAAGGCCCACGTGCTCGGCGAGAGGTAACACGGCCCATTCCGGGACACTGCTGATCTGAAAGCTGCTGGCCTCCATTTACGATATGCTCACTTTCTGTTATCATGGTGGAGATCACATACGAAACAGCTTTTTTTGCATACATCTGCATAGTATCCAGAGCATCACCGGAGAGGAGCAGCATCATGCACATAAGCCAGCTACCAATCAAAGGCTACAACGATCAGCCCGTTCCCAATACCTTCCTGAGCCATGAACAGGCAAGCGATCACGCGGCGATCTTCCTGCCAGGCGACGGCTACACCTGCGATATGCCGCTACTCTACTACTCATCCTCTGAACTCTTCTCCCGAGGAGCCGACGCCCTCAAAATAGCCTACAGCCAGCACAAAAACTTCTCGTCGCTCACCAGTGCCGAAATCGGCGAGTGCGTGGTCAGTGACGCGGAAGCAGCCGTGCGCACCCTCCTGCAAACACATCCCTATCACAAGCTAACCATCGTGGGCAAGTCGCGCGGCACCTGGGCCATGGGCCATCTATTGACCTCCGGCTTGCCATTGCCCGAACAGACCCGGACTATCTGGCTCACTCCTATGCTCAATCGCGATCTCCTGCGCGACCAGATCGCCCGGATTCAGCAGCACTCGCTCTTCGTCATCGGCACCAGCGACCCCCACTACAATCCCGATGTACTGCACACTATCCGCGAACACGAGCATCACAAAGTTATCACTATCGAGGGCGCTAACCATGGCCTGGAAATCTCCGGTAACGTCCTGCAGTCCATCCAGATCATAGAACGCGTCATCCACGCCGTTCAGACATTTGTATAACTACATGATGCAGCATCTATCCCAGATACTGGCTCGTCAGCGAATGCTTTGCGCCAAGGAGTTCTCGCGGTGTACCCTCGAAGATGACCATGCCGCCCTTATTGCCTCCTTCCGGGCCCATATCAATGATCCAATCGGCGTTGCGAATCACATCGAGATGATGCTCAATCACAATCACGGTGTTCCCACCATCGACCAGCCTGTTCATGATAGTAAGCAAATGATCAAGATCTGATAGGTGCAGCCCGGTGGTTGGCTCATCCATAACATAGATGCTGCCCCGCTTGTGCAGTTCGCTGGCTAATTTCAAACGCTGGCATTCGCCGCCAGAGAGACTGCTCAATGGCTGGCCGAGTGTCAGATAATCCAGTCCCACATCACTGAGTGCTTGCAGTTTGGGCTGCACCTCTTTGAGGGTAAAAAACTCCAGCGCCTGGCGAACCGTCATGCCCAGGACATCTGCAATGGATTTCCCATTCAGAGTATAGGCCAGCACTTCATCCTTAAAGCGCTTCCCTCTACATACTTCGCATGGAAGTTTCACTCCTTCCAGGAAGCCGAGATCGGTATAGGTAACGCCAAGGCCCTGACAGTTGGAACAAGCCCCTTTCGAGTTAAAGCTAAACAGGCCAGCATCAACGCGGTTCACTGCCGCGAAGGCTTTGCGTACTTCATCCATGATACCGGTATAGGTCGCGGGATTGGAACGGCTGGATACGCCTACCGGCGATTGATCAATCACTACCGCGTCCCGGTGCTGCCGCAGAAACGCTTCATTGATCAATGAACTTTTGCCCGAGCCAGCCACGCCCGTAACGACTGTCAGGACCCCCATGGGAATATCTACGCTAATATCCTTCAGGTTATTCACTGTTGCATGCATCACCGGCAAGCTTCCTCTGGCCTGCCGAAATACCTGCTTGAGCGGCCTGGTATGCAGCAGGTAGTTGCCGGTGAGGGTATCGGCTTCGAGCAATCCAGCATAGCTGCCCTCGTAAACTATTCGCCCTCCCTCGCTGCCTGCATAGGGCCCCATATCCACGACGTAATCCGCTACTTTGATGACATCGGGATCATGCTCCACTACGATCACGGTATTGCCCTTATCACGCAATTTCACCAGTAATTCATTCAAACGGTGGACGTCACGCGG
>JAFMRP010000065.1 GCA_017354095.1 Ktedonobacteraceae bacterium | reverse complement strand
GAGCCGCTCCGGCGCAAAACGCCGGGCCGCCAGCACGGCCTGCGCCAGAAATACCTTCATATCAGAGGTCCCACGCCCATAAATCCGCTCACCATTCAGCAGCATCTCCAGCGGATCCGACCGCCAGCCAGGCTGCCCATCAAAGGGCACAATATCCATATGCCCGCTCAAAATCAGCCCGCCGGGAACCTCAGGCCCCGCCCAGGCCAGCAGGCTGGCCTTCTCAACCCCGTCCACCATCTCTTTCAAAACCTGCGAGTGAAAACCACAATCATCTAGATAACCAGCCAGATACTCGGCCATCTCGACATTGCTCAATGCACTGACCGTGTTGAAACCAACCAGCCGCCGCGCAATCTCCCACAATTCACTCTGTTGAAGAAGTGGAATGCTGCTCACCAATACGCCGCCTTTCAAAACAACTACTCACTCCCACCACCAACGCCCGCTTAGACCCACCCGGTCCAATCCAATCCCGCCTAGTCTAATATAGATGTTTATCAAGTGTCAACAACCCATCCCGCCCCGGCCAGCCTTTTACCTTGCCTTCCAGACACGAATGACGCCTGTCTGATCACCAAAGGCTACCAGCTGGCTATCAGACGACCAGGCTATACTCTTTATAGCAGGAATATTGTTTGTATAGGAGAGCAGCACATTTCCCGTTCCACTCTCCCAGACCTGGAGTTTCCGGCTATCACCCACAGAGGCGATGTACTTTCCATTGGGAGACCAGTTCATAACCTGCTCTTGAAAGTCTCCCTTGAACTCGACGAGTAATTCACCATTGGCCGCCTGCCAGACGTAAGGCGAGCCATGCATCGTCTCGGTAAGGATACGCGTACTATCAGGCGACCAGACTATACCTACAGCACCTCCTATTCCGTGGGTAAATACAGAAACAGAGGTGAGAGCAGGAAGCTGCAGAACTTCAAAACCCTGACCAGTTTCACGAACCAGGAACTTTCCATCTGGCGAGATACGAGCCATCAGTGGATTACCTGCGGAATCATAGAGAT
The DNA here is from genome assembly GCA_017354095.1 of Ktedonobacteraceae bacterium. Classification (GTDB taxonomy): domain Bacteria; phylum Chloroflexota; class Ktedonobacteria; order Ktedonobacterales; family Ktedonobacteraceae; genus Bu33. Next base: position 10,077 of record JAFMRP010000065.1, on the reverse strand, counting down.
AAGTGCTACTGCTATCTGCTGGTTTCCAGTTCCGTATGGTTCCGTCATCATTGGTGAGTACCAGGCTAGCGCCATCAGCCCAGGTGATCAAATCCACAGCACCAGTACCACCACTATACGTAGCAATGCGCTGGCCGGTAGCGGCATCCCACACATGGACCTGCGGCTGCCCGTATCCGGCGGAGGCGATACGTTTACCATCAGGCGACCAGGCCACTGTCATAATGGCCGAACTATGCCCGTCGTAGGTGACAACATGCGTACCAGAAAGCGCGTCCCAAACACGCACCGTATGCTCATCTGGAGATGCGTTGGAAGGCTGATCATACCCTGGAGGAGTACCACTGCCAGATGCGATGCGCTTACCATCGAGCGACCAGGCCAGAGCACTGACCGGGGCAGAGTGGCCCCGATAAGTATAGAGAAGCGTACCGACCGCGCTGGCCGTTGGGGTGGGCGTAATATGCTTGACTGGCGCGGTCTGGCGAGAGGGCTGCTGGTGAGATGCCACCCACCAGGCAAACGCGCCACCACCGGCCAGAGCCAGCACAACACCCCCAAGCGCTCCCTGGAGTACACGCCGCCGGGGAATGGAAGACGTAACAGGTTGTTGCGAGGCAACAGATGGCACCGTAGAAACGACGATAGAACTGCCCTGTTGCATCACGGCCTGATCATGCCGGCAGGCATACTCCAGGGCATCGACAAAGTCTGCAACTCGCGCAAAACGCTGGCAAGGATCTTTGGCAAGGGCCTTTTGTATGACGCCCTCTATTGCCTGTAGAGGCTGCCCTGTACGCTCTTTAAAGGATGGAGGAGGCGTGAGCGCGTGCTGGGTCGCAATTTCAATATAAGAGCCGGTAAAAGGCGGATATCCAGTAATCCACTCATAGACCATGATACCAAGTGCATATTGGTCGCAAGCCGGGAGAAACTGGTGCTGAAGCTGCTCAGGAGCCATATATTCTACAGTACCCACGAGCATGTTCCCCTGAGCCTGCTGCTCTGCCAGGCCCGCGAGACCAAAATCGCTCAACAGCAGCTCTTTCTGAGGCCCAAGCAGGATGTTTTCGGGTTTAACATCCCCGTGAATAAGTCCTTGATCATGTATATATTGCAGAGCAGAAGCAATCTGCCTGGCACTACTGGCGATGTGTGGAAGTGGCAGGCGACTCCCCTCCGCTATCTGTTGACGCAGCGTCCCGTTGGGCACATATTCCATGACCAGAAAAGGAGTGCTTTCTACTATATCAAATTCTAAAACCGATATGATATGTGGATGCTGCAAACGCGCGATCAGGCGCGCTTCGCTGAGGAAACGCTCCATGTTCGCGTTCTCAACGTGCAATAATTTGACCGCCGCCCGCGTACTCAGGTAAATGTGCTCGCCAAGATAGACCTTTGCGAAACCACCACTGCCAAGCAGGCGCAGCAGGCGATAATTCCCATAAAGCTTCCCAATGTGAGAGGCGGTATCGTTGTGCTGCTTCATATATACTTACATTCCCTGTAGCAATATTCACGTTCCCTGTAGCTATTGAAAAATCTCGTGTGGTCTATCTATGCAGCGACGGTAACCTGCCAGAGACGCACTGTCTTGTCACTGCTGGCGGAGGCAAGTACCTTGCCATCAGGCGACCAGGCCAGAGCACTCACCAGGTCGCTGTGTCCCTCACAGGTAGAGACTACCTGGCCCGTACTTGCATGCCAGATCTGGATGGTATAAGAGGCCACATTGGAGCTAACAGAAGCAACATATTCCCCATCGGGCGACCAGGCGACGGGAGCAGCAAATCGGTCGTATGTCTGGGAAAAGGCCTTTGAATTTGTATTAACATCCCAGAGCGCCACCTGCTGCTCTGCACCAATAACAATGCGTTGCGTTTTTTTCGACCAATCAACGCTTAGTTGCTCTCCCGAACCCTGAAGCGTATAATCGGCGTGCTGCTTATCTCCATCCAGGCTCCATATGCGCACATAGCCATTGGTCTCCGCAGTAACAATGCGCTTACTATTGGACGACCAGGCCAGGGCGTTTGCTTCCCCCAGAGTTCTGTAGTCGGGATTTTTATAGCCAGCAGGCGTACCCGGATTCTGCATATCCCAGACATATGGATCACGCGAGGCAATAGCCAGGAAACGACTGTCAGGACTCCAGGTCACATATTTGCCGGAGAAAAGACTATCGCCACTCTCTTTGTATATGCGTAGCTGCAGGATGTTTGTGGCATTCCAGATAATGGCAGAATTACCATCACCAAAGCTGCCCATGGCAATATAACGACTATCAGGGGACCAGGCCACACTCTTGATATTATTGTATACATTCATCGAGCTGAGCGTATCCCCCGTTGCCATCTCCCAGAGCCGCAGCGTGCTATCCTCTCCCCCCGAAATCAGGTGCTTTCCATCGGGTGACCAGGCAACGGCGGCCAGTTTACCCGTATGCGCTTTATACACACGCAGAACCTTGCCAGCTGCCAGGTATGGCGATTGATGAGAAGCATCTCCGTTCGTTTGCGTTCTATCATCCCCCGACGCTCCCTGCATAGCACGCCACCAGACCAGGCCACCGCAGAGCACAACAGCCGCAGCACAGCCACCAATAATAAATCTACGCCGGGAAAGATGCGTGGCAGGCGAAGAGGAAATAGCCCCGCTCGTTGTCATAGAGACCATACTTTGAGACGCGGCCATTGTGTGAACATAATCCGGCGTCATCGATGAGTCCGCAGGAGCAAGCACGGTATCACCTTGTACTTTCACGGTGGAGGCTGGAGGATATGGGCGGATAGCAGGGGCGACTGCTGCGATGGTTGGGTCCAGGTGATCAGGCCGATCAGGTTGATTTTGTGTAGTGCAAGAAGGGAACTGATTGGGAGCACGATACTGCCCCGTACGCAGGGCAATCTCCAGTGCCTCCACGAAGTCGGACACACAGACATAGCGCTGGTGAGGATCTTTCGCCAGAGTGGTCAGCACAACCTGGTCGATAGCAGGAGTAATGGCCGGGACTTTTTGGCGTAGCGATGGTGGCGGCGTTTGCACATGCTTAGCCGCAATTTCGATATAGTTTGCCCCCCGGAAAGGTCGATCTCCTGTGAGCAACTCATAAACGACAATTCCCAGTGAATATTGATCGCTCGCTATACGAGGCTTGCCCTGAAGCTGTTCGGGAGCCATATACGAAACGGTCCCGGTGACTTCTTGTATGGTCTGCGAGCGCGAGCTACGCGCCTGGGTCGCGATGCCAAAATCGCTAAGAAATACCTCGTTATGCTCGCCAATCAGCATATTTTCAGGCTTGATATCACGGTGGATAAATTTTTGGTCATGCGCATACTGGAGCGCGGAAGCAACCTGCCGCAAGATCGGGAGACACTCCCGCAGTGGTACCGGTCTCCCTCTAAGATAGGTGTTCCTGAGCGTCCCATTAGGGGTGTAGTTCATGACAAGATAAGGGATTTCGTTATCTTCCAGACCAAACTCCAAAATATGTATAATATGTGGGTGTTTCATACGCGCAACAATACGCGCTTCCGCCAGGAAATTTTGTTGCTCGTTCTCGCTCAACCGCGTATGGAGCACTTTAATTGCGGCCTGGGTCTCCAAATGCCGGTGCACAGCCAGATAGACAGCAGCAAACCCTCCCTTACCAAGCAGCTTTGTTAAAGTATAGTTACCCAGCCGTTTCCCGACCAGGCTTTCAATATCTGACATAAATAAAAGTATTCCTCCGAATATATTTATACATGAAACGGCAATTGTATTCTAATACATAGGAGCTTGCTTATGCTAAGAGTACTTCGATTTAAATTATAGATATCATTATATCAGCATGCATATGACCTCTCTCACAAATGCACACGTTGCCCTTTGACACAACTCCCCTCCTCTCTGGAACGATCCTTCATAATATACTCACCTTCAACCCTTGACTCAGTATATTAGGGAATGCTAATATCTGAGTAGATAACTAAGATATCAGAGCCCCATAAATATGTAACGACAGAGGATTTCTACGTGTCTCAGAGCAAGATATTTCTTCCGGCGAAGCCAGGACAAACCTTGCTTCGCGTCTTTTTAGTAATAGCAGCAGGGCTGGTGGCCGCTGTCCTCGTATGGCAGGGCATCACAGCCTCCGGCAGTCCCGACCCCACCGTTCCTCACCTCAGTGTTGGCGCCGCAATCATCGATACAGGGGTCCTGGTCTTACGCGAAGGGTTAGAATGTATCCTGGTCCTCTCGGCGATCACAGCCAGCATGATGGGCGCCAATCACGGATATCGACGCCCCATCGCTCTAGGAGCCGCGATCGGCTTCGGGGCATGCATAGTGACCTGGTTCGCTGTTGTGGGCATCTTGAGCGAACTCTCGACCAGCCTTCCTGCGCTCGACGTGCAGGCTGCGACAGGATTGCTTGCGGTGATCGTGCTGGTCGTGATTATGAACTGGTTTTTCCACAAAATTTACTGGACCGGCTGGATCTCTCTGCATAACCGGCGCAAACGTACACTACTCTCCCAGGCAGCGGAGGCAACGGTCTCCCCGTCTCGCCTGATGTCAGGACTGATCCTGCTTGGCTTTGCCTCGGTGTATCGCGAAGGGTTCGAGGTGGTCCTTTTCCTGCAAAGCCTCCGTTTACAGGTCGGTTCTCTGATTGTACTGCTGGGCGTGCTCGTCGGACTGTTCTTCACTGGCATCGTTGGCCTGCTGACCTTTGTCGCACATCGCCGGCTTCCCTACAAAAAGATGCTTGTCCTGACCGGCATCATGCTCGGCGCGGTCTTTCTCGTTATGGTGGGCGAACAGGCACAGGAGATGCAACTGGCCCACTGGATTCCTACTACCCCGCTCGCCTGGCCAATTCCCGATTGGATGGGACTATGGTTCTCTGTCTTCCCAACGGTGGAAACGCTCGTCGCACAGGTGATTGCCGCCGTACTGGTGATCGGCTCCTACTTCCTGGCCCGCTATCAAACGGTCTGGCGGCCACGTCGGCGCGGAGAAACACCAGCACACCAGCCAGAGCCCTCACCCACAACCCCCAAAGAGCAGTCAACTGCCAATACCGTTCAGATCCGCTCCTGACCCTTCTCCCTTGCCCCAGGATATGTAAGGCCACCCCTCGCGGGTGGGCGGAAAACATGCGGGGTGGCCGAGGAGCCACCCCGCGAAGCCAGCTTACCTAAAAGGTAACCGGCAAACTCTTGAGACTGCGCAGATTGTGAATCGAGTTCCACACCAGGCTTTCAGGCTCACACCCTAGCCGCAAGTTCGGCAAACGCCGCAGCAGCGTGCTGAAGGCGATCTGCCCCTCCAGACGCGCCAGCGGAGCACCCAGACAGCTATGGATGCCCTTACCAAAAGCGATATGCCGGTTCTCCTGGCGCGTAATATCCAGCATCTCCGGGTCACTAAACTCCTGGGGATCTGTATCCGCCGCGACCGAGGAGATATACACAATCTCACCTTTACGAATCACCTGGCCATGAAAAGGAATGTCCTCGCGAGCCATACGCCCACCAGCAAAGACAACCGGGGCCGTGAAACGCAGCAATTCCTCGACGGCAGCCGGGATCAGGCCGGGATCTTGCTGCAGCAGGCGAATCTGGTCAGGATGCTGCAGCAGAGCAAGCGCACCATTACTCAACAGATTCACCGTTGTCTCGTGCCCAGCAACAATCAACAACCAGATCATCGAAACCAGTTCATCCTCCGAAAGCCTGTCACCCTGCTCCTCCACCTGCAACAACCCGCTGATCAGATCATCGCCAGGCTGCTCACGCTTTGCGACAAGTAGCTTTCTGATGGAGGCAATAAAGGTACCCCCGGCAGCCATGGCCTGCGATTCCTGTCCCGGTATCACCAGGTCATGCAGCAGCGCCTGCGTCAGAGTGCGAAACTGAGCACGCTCCTCGACAGGAATCCCGAGCATTTCAGAAATCACCGTCATCGGTAGCGGAGCTGCAAAATCTGCCACGAGATCCATCTGCCCACGCCCCTGTACTGCGTCCAGCAGCTCGTCAGTAATCTGCTGGATGCGCGGGTGCCACTGTTCTATCATACGTGGAGTGAATGCTTTTGACACCAGGCTGCGCAGGCGCGTATGGTCGGGCGGGTCCGCAGAAAGCATGTTCTGGGTCAGAAGCCGTAACGTCTCACCATACTGCTGCATATATTGCTGAAGTGGCTCGGGGGCTTCTCCCTCCTGGTAAACACTGCGCCCATCCTTGACGAGCCGCGGGTCCTTCATCAAAGAGACGGTTTCCTCATAAGTCGTAGCAATCACCCAGATTTTCATCGGCCCCAGCATAAACGTAGTAAGCGGCTCCCGTTCGCGCAAACGCGCATAAAACGCGACTGGATCGCGCAACGTCTCCTGCGAACTCAATGTACTATATGTGACCGCTTCCATGAAAATCGGTTCCTTTCTTCTCTTTAACTCCTACAAGCATGAAACAACTTTCGCCTGTTTCCAGCAGATCAATTAATAATTAGACGGTCTTTTTATTAATTATAGTCAACAAAACCCCTTTGTCAAGAGACCCGGAACATACATATATCGTCTTAAAGGCTTATCCTTCGGCTCTTCCAACGCCTGCACGCCGATGGCATCGTGGGATCACAAACCTGGCACTCCCTTGGAAACCGCTCAAACGGCACCAACGGCGGTAGCGGCAAGAACGGCATCAACGAAATGCACTGATAAGGCCACCCCTCGCGGGCGGCTGGAGGGCTGGCTCACGCCCCACCAACCCTCACGCCCAAACAGAACCAGCCTCAGAGATACTTCCTCGGCACCAGCATAATAATCGCCATCGCCGCGAGTAAACATCCCGCGCCAAGCAGCCCCAGAAGACCAAGCTCCTCGTGGAAAAGCACCCACGCGAGAATAGCCGCCGTCAACGGCTCACACATGGTCACAATACTCGCCAGGGTCGCCGACAGCGAACGCACACCAGCCTGAAAAAGCCCATAGCCAAGGGCCGTGGGAACACACCCCAGGTAGAGCAGCACCAGCCACCCTCCCACAGCATACACAAGCACCAGCCTCGTCGACAATGCACAGACCAGCAGCAGCAGCGCCCCCGTCCCAAAAGACACAGCGCTGACTTGCAGCGGATGATAACCGCCGGTCAGCCACCGTCCACAAAAGATAAATCCAGCATAGCCACCCGCCGAAAGAAACGCCAGCAATACTCCCGGCAGCGAGGCAGTTCCACCCGCACCCCCACCACCAGAAGCATGAGGAACAACCAGCAGACTCGTCCCGCCAAGGGCAGCCATCAGGGCCGCCAGCGTCATCGGCGTCAGGCGCTCCCGCCCTATCAACACCGAGAGCAGCGCGATTAGCACCGGAGAAGCGCAAATAGCGATCAGCGTAGAAACACTCACGCCAGCCAGGGCAATGGCCGCCACATAACAGGCCTGAGAGAGCGCAATCATACTCCCCATCAGCATCATCATGCCCAGGTCACGCCCCTTGATACGCAAGAAACGCCGCCCCAGAACCATCCAACCAGCGAGAAAAAACAAAGGCGTCGCGATCGCCAGCCGCAAAAACGTCAACGACAGAGCATTGGTAGCCCCAACCCCGTAAAGAAACTGATTCGCCACACCCACCGTACCCCAGGAAACCGAGGCACCGACAATAAACAAAAAGCCACGACGTGAAGTATTCTGAAAGAACATAAACTATCCCTTCCTCAATTACAAACGGGAAAAACATGCCAGACATTGTAAAGAGGGCAGGATAAAAGCACGAGGAAAAAACACAGGCCATAGCATGGCCTATGCATTAACTTTAATCAGAAAGAGGATAAACCCGTCCTACCTGCCCTGACAGGAGGCGACGGGCGGCGGCGAACAAAAAAATACACGATGAACGACCATCAACAGATCCCTTTACCTATCAAAAAAACTGGAAGCATCCCACTTCCCTCCCTCATTCTACCAGCACTCGTCAACAACACGAAAAATTTACAGGTATGAGGCTTCTCTTTGAGAAGCCCTTGGGTTGATCTCCCACCTGCCTACCCCGCCCTTTGCGCAGAAACAAGCAGAGAACTCACCGTATACTCAACCGGGTCGGGCAGTTCACGCTCAGCACGGACGAGGCCCGCCTGGAATTCGTCCTCAGGCAGAAGTGAGAGCGTGGAGACAAAACGCTGGCGCAGCTTGTTGAGCGCTTCTGCTTTACCATAGGAGCGAGCAGAATTGACGATGACATGCTGACACTGGGTGAATCCACTCTCGGCCAGCTCCTGCTCAAGGGTGATCCCGGAAGGGAAACGAGCGGCATCAATGCTGGGGTAGGACGGAAAAAGAGAAGCCATCCAGCTCTCCGCTAAGCTGTCAGGATCAGTGGTAATAATGGCAAGACGTCCACCTGCTTGCAAGACACGAGCGATTTCTGAGAAGGTACGCGTGCGATCAAGAAGGTGAACCACCATGGTCATGTAAACGCGCTCGAAAAACTGATCAGGAAAAGGCAGGGATTCGGCAGTGGCCTGTTGGACATTGATGTGCTTCGGGAGGTTGGCACGGGCAACGGCAAGCATTTCTCCCGAAGCGTCAATGCCCCAGCCATGCACCGAATAATCACGGGCCAGAATAGAGAGGATGCGTCCAGTACCGCATCCAATATCGAGGGTATGGCGTCCCCGCAGGTCGCCAGCGGCAACAAGCATCTCAACGCTCTCTCTCAGAGCTGTATCGGGGTTACGCAATTCGTCATACGAGCGAGCCAACTGTGCAAAGTGATTGCTCATCGTCTCCTGTGACATGGGTGAAAAACCTCCAGTTCTCCTCCTGCTCAAAGTGAACCATCCATTCCTTTCCTCCTCAGAATAGCAGAAAAATGATCCAGAGAACAACCCTTCCGCCAACACCCCCTCGCGCCTGTCCAGCTCACTCCTCCTCAAGCGTAATCGTGCCACTCGTACCATCAACAGTAACGCGCTGTCCACTGGCGATACGCTCAGTCGCGGCAGGCACACCAACCACAGCCGGAATGCCATACTCGCGAGCAACAACAGCCCCGTGCGAGAGCATCCCCCCCATCTCCATAATCAGCCCGCCCGCAGTCAGGAAAAGCGGCGTCCAACCAGGATCAGTGGAAGGCGCGACAAGAATCTCCCCCGGCTCCAGGTGCGCACCATTTGGATCAAGCACAACACGAGCAATAGCCGTAACCTGCCCCGGCGAGGCCGGCGCGCCCATCAGGATGTGCTCCGCCTCCTCACCCGCTGGAACAGGCGATGGCTCGGTACCATCCGAGAGCAGCAGACGAGGAATATGGCGCCGGGCCATTTCACGGTCATAGCGTACTCGCCGCTCGCGCACCAGGGACCGCAGATCTTCTCCCGCCAGCACACGATGGACCTCGGGCACGCTGAGAAAAATGACATCGTGCGCGTTTTCCAGTTGCCCACTGGCCTCCAGTTGCTTGCCAACCGCTAGCAGGAGCTTCCGCAGGTGAGCCATAAGCAGGACGATACAATATTTGGGCATCTCGCGGAAACCTACCAGGGCACGGACACGATCCAAGAAGAAGCCAGCCAGCTTGCCGCGTAGCCAGCCTCTTTTGCGAGCACGCCTGGTCAGTTCGGTAACCATAGCCTCGGCCTCGCGTACCCCACGCTCAAACTGAACATCAGGCGAGGCAAAGTCATCTTCCAGGCGCAGGTAGTTGGCCAGCATACCAATGATATGCGTGGGATCTTCAGACCAGCGAGTGACCCCCATATCGATCTCGGCAACACCACGATGCCCATAGCGACGCAGGAACCCTGTCAGCTCACTCTGTAACAGCGTGGGCAACCGTCCAGACAGGTAGCCATGCGCGATCTCGGCGATAGGTGTTTCACGCACAAATTGAGCGGCGGAAGCATCAGCTTTGATGCGCTGCGTCATGGCCCACAGCTCCAGGTCCATCTCGGTGGTAGGATTGTGCGGCAGACCACGGAGCACGATCTGCATATCGGCTGGAGAGGCCTCCTTGCCCAGGAGATGGGTGGCGAGGGCGTGCGAACCCAGGCCAGCAGGGATCATCGGCACAACCGTTTCAAACAT
>JAFMRP010000547.1 GCA_017354095.1 Ktedonobacteraceae bacterium | reverse complement strand
GGGGCGCGGTACGCATCTTTGCGCTCCCGCGCCCGATCATTCCCGGCCAGCGGCTCAGTCATCGTTGCCGGCAGGCTCACGGACAGCTTCACCTGTAGGGATGGCGCTGCCAGATTCCTCCTCGCCCCTGGCAGTCAGCACCTTGGCCACAGTGAAGTCATAGATGAGGGCGCCGACGATGCCACCCAGCAATGGAGAGACAATCGGTACCCAGAAGTAGAAGTTGTTTACAACAAAGCTCTGACCACCGCTCACCAGCGCTATCCACAGGCGAGGACCGAAGTCACGCGCGGGATTGATGGCATATCCGGTGTTGAGACCAAACGAAGAGCCGATAGCCACGATCAACAGGCCGATGATCAGGGGATTCAGGTTGGCCTGAACTGGCTGGTTGCGCCTGTCGGTAATGGCAAAGATCAGGCCGACCAGCAAGGCAGTACCAACGAACTCATCGCAGAAGGCGCCGAATAGCCCAACAAAAGATTTGGGAGCGGTATAGAAGACGCCTCCAACGCCTTTGGCGGAATCAGCGATATTATTCGCACCGATAGCGTGCGCGATGGCACCCTGATAAACAAAGTAGAGAATAGCAGCTGCGACGAATGCCCCAAGGATCTGGGCAATCCAGTAGGGAACCACTTTGTTCCAGGCGAACTTGCCACGCACAGCCAGGGCGAGAGTCACGGCAGGGTTAATGTGCGCCCCGCTGATCGCGCCGGCCACGTAGATACCAAGCATGACAGCCAGGCCCCATCCCAGGACAATGACAATCCATTCATTGGCGAAGGGATTAGGGGCGACACCATTAAAAAGGGCGAAGGTAGCAACGCAGCCATCACCGAAAAGAATCAGAACCATCGTGCCAAAGAACTCGGCAATACACTCGCCCCAGGTACCGGCGAGCGCGGCATTGCTGCTTACTGATCGGCTTGCCATGAGTGTTACTCCGTTTCTATCAGAATAACCAGCAGCCAGGAGCTACATCGTCCCCTGATAGGTATTCTGATCGGCATACAGAAAATAATGCAATAAGGAAGCACTACGTTGGGCACCTTAAGGGCGCGAGCAGCGCGCCCTTCGGTACTCATGACTACTTCATTCAGCCACAGCTCAGAAAAAACGAAGAAAGGATTACTGTGCCCAGCCAAGAGCGCGTTCTACCGCACGTTTCCAGCCGGAGTAGAGAGCATCGCGCTGATCTTTGCTCATCTGCGGCTCGAAGGTGCGATCAACCGCCCAGTGCTCGGCAACTTCCTGCGGGCTACTCCAGAAGCCGGTGGCCAGGCCGGCCAGGTAAGCGGCACCAAGCGCGGTGGTTTCCGCGACTTTCGGGCGTTGTACAGCCACCCCCAGAATATCGGCCTGGAATTGCATCAGCAGGTTATTGACGACCGCGCCGCCATCGACGCGCAGTGTCTTTAGCTGGACACCGCTATCAGCGTTCATAGCCTCCAGTACGTCGCGTGTCTGATAGCACATCGACTCCAGGGTGGCGCGTGCGATATGGCCTATCGTCGAGCCGCGGGTGAGACCGATAATCGTGCCGCGGGCATTGGGGTCCCAGTAGGGGGCGCCCAGGCCGACGAAAGCTGGAACCAGGTAGACGCCGCCGTTGTCGGGTTCAGTGCTGGCCAGGGCCTCAACATCCACGCTATTTTGAATAGCCTTCAGGCCATCGCGCAGCCACTGCACAGCGGCACCGGTAATAAAGATGCTACCTTCCAACGCATAGGTCAGCTCGGCTTTGGCGGGATCGCCGAGACCCCAGGCGATGGTCGTGAGCAGGCCCTCTTTTGAAGGAACCGCTCGTGAGCCGGTATTCATCAGCATGAAACAGCCCGTGCCGTAGGTATTCTTTGCCATGCCAATCTCGTAGCAGGCCTGGCCAAAGGTCGCGGCCTGCTGGTCGCCGGCAATGCCCGCCATTTTAATTGGGCCGCCAAAGAGCTCGGGGTCGGTCTCACCATAGACGCAGCTGGAGGGCTTCACCTCCGGCAGCATCGAGCGTGGTACCCCCAGTTCCTTGAGGATTACATCATCCCACTGGCTAGTATGAATGTTGAACATCAGGGTACGGGAGGCGTTGGTATGGTCGGTAACGTGTATGCGGCCCCTGGTGAGGCGCCACATCAGGAAGGTATCCACATTGCCAAAAAGCAACTCACCGCGCTCCGCTTTTTCGCGTGCACCCGCGACATTATCGAGAATCCACTTGACCTTTGTACCGGAGAAGTAGGCGTCTGTTACCAATCCAGTACGCTCACGAATCTCCTTGTCGAAGCCTTTTGCCTTCAGCTCATCACAAATAGGCGCGGTAAGCCGGCTCTGCCAAACGATCGCGTTGAAGACCGGCTTGCCCGTGCTCTTCTCCCACACCAGGGCGGTTTCGCGCTGGTTCGTGATGCCCAGCGCGGCGATATCAGAGGCTGTGGCGCCTGCCTTTTTCAGGGCCTCCTGGGCTACCGCCAACTGGCTGGACCAGATATCTTCAGGGTTGTGCTCAACCAGGCCGGGGGCGGGATAGATCTGCGGGAATTCCTGCTGTGCCACGCTTACGATTGCACCCGCGTGATCAAAGACGATAGCTCGCGAGCTTGTGGTTCCTTGATCGAGTGCTAGTACATACCTGGCCATTGAAACCTTCCTTTCTGGCAGGCGCAACGGTTTGCGCCTTTGCAAAACGATGACAATCAACGTCAAACTGAAAAATATCTATCGATACCACGAACAAGGTCTTGGGAACGTGACCCGTATGCTCTCCCCTTCTACATTCTCCGCAGCTTTACGACCAGAGTTCTGGGTAAGTCGTCATTACCCTCAGCGCCCCGGCACGTAGAACTGCCTGCACCTGTTCATGGGAAGATACCAGTCCCGAGGCAACAAAGGGTACAGGTAAAGAGCTGGCCAGCCGCCCGGCGATATGTGGAATAACTAGCGCTGGAGAGATATTCAGCGCATCGGTGGCCTGGAGATCCAGTGCCTCTATCTCGCTCTCCAGGCCGGTCGAATCAATGGCGAAGACACGTTGGATAGTGGTTAATCCTTGCTGTTTGCCCAGTGTCAGCGTCCTGGTATGGTGTGAGACGATGCCGCTGGCACGCAGATGTTCAACCAGGTAACGCATACCTGCCTCATCGGAGTTGATACCGTCGCAGCTGTCAATATCGATGTAGATCTCATAGTCTCTGCGCTGAGCGTGTTCTAGAGAGGCTGCCAGATCGAACAGATTACAGTGGCGTAGCAGAATGCTGCGAGCATCTGTCTGCGCCAGGAGCAGGCTAAACTGAGTTCGGCTTTCAATCACTGGAATAACCTTGTAGCGTGCTGTGGGATGCCACAGCAATTTGCCCGGCTGCGTTAGCATACTGTTCTCCTCGCATCACAAAAAATAACAAAGCCCTAAGCCTCCCTTGATGAGGTGGCTCAGGACTTTTCATTTCACTGTCCTTAGAAGAACTATGCAATTGTTGTATGCGTAGCAAAAAGCCACACCGCGACCAAATTATGTGCAGGGTCCGAGCCAGTGTTTTTGATGACCGGTTCTGAACGGAACTGCTCTCAACAAAGACCTGGCAACCAGGCTACACATGAGAGCCAATTCAGCATATAATGGTAGCACTTATCTGCAATAATACCTGGCTTCCTCTGCTTTGTCAAGTGAGGCGGTTATTGCGTCGGGCAAGGGAGTAGTTATGAGGTCCGGACTGATCTCAGAGTGTGAGAGGGGTTCTATGATCAAGCAGGAATTTTTGCGTATGGCGCGGCTTTACCCTGTGGCAGCGGCTATTAAGACAGCTGAGGACCTGGATGTTGCTCTCTCATCGGATGCATCGCTCCTGTTTGTTTTGAAGGGAGATGCCTTCCAACTCTCTCCTTTTGTTGTTCAGGCGCATAAGCGTGGTAAGGGGGTGGTTGTACATATTGACCTGGTGAGTGGGATAGGCAAGGATCGGGCTGGTATCCAGTTTTTACGCCAGCACAATGTTGATGCTATCATCACCAGCCGCACGCACCTGATTGCGGCCGGAAAAGCGGAGGGTCTTATCACGATCCAGCGCCTGCTATTGATCGATGATTCTGCGCTGGAGGCTGGTACCAGAACCGTTGCGCGTGCCCAACCTGATATTGTGGAGGTGCTGCCTGGCATTATTTTTCCAGAGGTAGCCCAGCAGTTGCGCCAGTTATTGCCCGGGCCATTTATTGCCGGTGGATTCATTCGCAGTGCTGCGGAGGTTGCGCGTGTCAAAGCTGCTGGCGCTATCCTGTGCAGCAGCAGCACGCAGGATCTCTGGAGGCGTTCATCATGGGCTTTCTGAAAGTGAGGGGGGCGAAAGCTCGTGCAAAAACCCTCAACAACCCTCCACAGCCGCTTCCCAGGCCGATTCATACCCTCCACCATACCTTCCACACACCCTCCAAACCCTCCAAACCCTCCACGGCCTCGCCAGTAGGGGATGGAGGGTTTCAAAGATCTTCAGAGGCCGATCCATGGCGTCAATTGG
>JAFMRP010000546.1 GCA_017354095.1 Ktedonobacteraceae bacterium | reverse complement strand
CGTTTAATGTTGGGATTTACACATAAAGAGTCAATGGCAGCATCCATACGCTGACCCCAAAGTGGTTTCTTGCTTCTTTAGGTTGTGTGTAAAACACTGAAAAAACTGTCGATTCGTCACTTGTCCATTCGTCGTTTTACTCTCAAGGAGGATTACCATGATCTGGGAAATCGATTCTACTCGTTCACGGGTGTCGTTTGCTATTCGCGTCATGTCGGTTACCACGACGAGAGGAAGTTTCAACACGCTGCGAGGTCAGCTTCATATTGATGAGCAAAACCCGGCCAATTCCTGGGTAGGGGCTGAAGTCGACGCGACCAGTATCGATACGCATAATAGATTGCGTGATACTCACCTGCGTTCCAACGCCTTCTTCGCCGTGAAAAAATACCCCACCATTGCTTTTCGCAGCACGCAGGTCGAGCATATCGGCGGCTCTGCATACAAAGTGATAGGGAATCTGACGCTGCTTGGAACAACGAAACCCATCACCTTCGAAGTCGCATATAGCGATCAGAACGCCGGATTAAACGCGCGTGCAGGTTTAACCGCCAGGGCGACGATTGACCGCGACGATTTTGGTCTGGGCCAGGGTATGATGGTACAATCTGCGGCAGGGAAGACGGCCACTGTCGAGATAGCTTTGGTGACTGTTCAGAAAGAAAGAGCAACACTCTAGACGGGTGTTTTTGCTAAGTACAGCCGACCATAACTCCGTTCCGAGATTGGTAGGAGCGAGGGGAATGGCTTTATCCCATCAAAAAGGATGAATCCCACAACAGCCCTGAACGAAAAAAGAACAGTGTTTGACAGCGGCTTTCACTGTAACTATACTAGTTACAGGAGAAGAACAGTGAGCGGAAATAGTCATTTCACCATTGCGTTACATATCCTTAATTGGATAGCTCTGGCTGAACAAAATGGGCAAGAGGTCATCACCTCTGATCGGATCGCAGTCAGCGTCAACACCAATCCCGTCTTTATCCGGCGCATTCTGGGCGTCCTAGAGAAAGCGCATCTCGTTGTTGTGCAACATGGTACCGGGGCGGGTTGGAAGCTCGCGCGTGTTCCCGCAAGCATGACGCTGCTGGAGGTGTATCAGGCGGTTACTTCGACGCCTCTTTTCGAACTGCATCATAGCTCTCCCAATCAGACCTGCCCGATAGGCCGAGGTATCCAACCAGCTTTACGGCATTTCTATAGCGAGGCCGAGGCTGCGATGAAGCAGCAACTCGCCCGCACGACGTTAGCTGATGTTTTACGCGAAACGCTAACACACTCTCGTCAAACCCTCACCACATCTGCCGATGAGCAGAGAAACCAGGGCAAACGCCCACCAGATCCAACAACTGTCGCCTGAAATACACGCTCTCAAGCGGTTCAGGCGATGATCTTTTTTGGCTTTCGCTGTATCTGATCCAGTTACAGCGCCGATTTGAAGAGGAGATACTCATGGAGAGAACAAACAAGATCATTCTCGTGACAGGTGCAACGGGCCGACAAGGCAGTGTCACCACCCGCTACCTGCTGGCAGGTGGTTGGAAGGTGAGAGCCCTCACCCGTGATGCGAGCGCGCCGGCTGCGCTGGAGCTGAGCCAGAGAGGAGCCGAAGTTGTCCAGGGCGACACCAATGATCGGAGTTCGTTGGATGCTGCTATGCAGGGCGTCTATGGCGTCTTCAATGTTCAGCCACCCTTGGGCTATGATGATGACTTGCGTCAAGGGAAAAATGTAGCCGAGGCGGCCCTGGCCGCCTGCGTCCAACACTTCGTCTACACATCAGTAGGCGGCGCGCAAGGCCAGGCCGCCTACCGCAAGTTGAGCAAGTGGGAGATCGAACAGCTCATTGGGGCGCTCGGTCTCCCAGCGACGATTCTGCGTCCTGCCTGGTACATGGACAATATGATTGGTCCGCGCTTCGGGGTGCCACATGGTCAACTTTCGACGGCGATCAAGCCAGATGTCGTCGTCCCATTGATCGCAGTGGACGATATCGGCGCATTTGTCGCGCTCGCGTTCGACCGCCCAGATGAATATCTGGGGAAGACCATCGAGATCGCTGGAGATGCGCTGACAATGCCACAGATTGCCGCTGCCATCAGCCGAGTACTGGGACGGTCCATCCCCTACGTCCAGATCTCCATCGAGACGGTTCGCCAGCAGAACGCAGATGTTGCCCTCGTCTATGACTTTGTCAACGAGGGAAGTTTGCAGGTGGATATCTCCGCACTGCGCCATCTGCACCCTGGCCTCTTGGACTTCGACACCTGGTTGAGGAAGACAGGGAAGGCCACACTCGGGGCATGGGAACAAAGCAACGCACGGGATATGCTATGAGACAGGCGCAATCTCCGCACAGATAGCATCAATGCGTGCCTCGAGTTTCTGTTCGAGCTTCTCGACCGTATAGGTCCAGTTGATTGGTTTGGCCGTTTGGTTGTAGTACGCAATGTATTGACCAAGAGAAGCTTCTAGCGCATCAGCACTAAGGAAGTGATTGGGTTGCAAGTGCTTGCGCTGAAGCAGGCTGAACCAGATTTCGATCTGATCGAGCCAGGACGCGTTGGGAGGCAACCAATGGACCTGGAAGTGGAGTCGTCCATTACAGGCATGTTCCTGTGCCTTGAGCCAGCGTTCGAGTTGTTTGGAGGCATGAGTCGTTCCATTATCAAGAATGAAGATCACGGTATGCATCCGACGACGCAACGCTTCAGGAATGATCTCTTGCTGGATGAAGGCTTGGAAATCGACAAAGCACTTGCGTTGCCGACACATTCCGTAGACCTTGCCATCTGCCACCGAGAGTCCGGCAAACAGATGGCGTGCACCACGACGATGATAGCGCGCTTCGTGCAGCATCGGCTTACCAGGACGCGATGGACGAGGAGGCTGCTCCCCCTCGCGGGCTTGAATGGAGGTTTTCTCATCCAGGCTGACCAGCCAGGTCCCTTGACGCAAGAGGGCTTGAGCTTGGCCGTAGGCACGCAGGACCGGACGGGCTCGTTGCAAGAAGGAGACCGGATCATGAATGTGCTGCCAGCAGTAATAGCGCCAGGGGCGAAGGCGTTCGGCTTTGAGCCAGCGACCGACTGTACTGGCAGAGATGCGAGGAAGAGTGGGATCTTGAGCCACGCGTCGAGCCAGTTCAGCCCGACTCCAGCGCGAGAGCGGGACGTGTTCCTGCTTGGGCAAACTACAGGCAATGGCCGTGACTTGCACGCGTACCTGAGGGGAAAAACGCCTCAGCGCTCCACTGCGGGGCGCGTCGGCCAGTTGATGCGTCTTGACCCACCGCCCACGCCATTTGCGCACGGTGCGGTCCGTTGTGCCAACAGCTGAGGCCAGTTGTTGATTACTTTGTTCAGGATGGGTATGGGCCAGAAGAATGATCCGGGCACGCAGCGCCAGCGCTTGAGGTGTGGTATGGGCATGCGCGAGCTGCTCAAGTTCTTTGGCTTCGGCGTCGGTCAAGGTTATTGGATAGCTGGGTTTGGGGCCACGCATGGGGGTTCACCTCCTGCTCCCAGCCTATCCTTTCCCCCTTGGCTTTGTCAAACTCGGAAGTCACTTGTGATACGCTGTACTAAGATCGCAACCAGCCTGCAGGTGAAGGAAACCACCGTTCGCAAATGGTTCAAACGCTTTAGCGAGCAAGGAGTGCCAGGTCTGGAAGATGCTCCCCGCTCGGGAGCGCCTCCGACCTATACTGCGGAGAATAGAGCAGTCGTGCTGGAAGTCGCAGCGACGGCGCCGAGCAATCTGGATCAACCCTTTCATGGTTGGAGTCTCAAACGCCTGCAGGTCTATCTCAAAGAGGAGAAAGGATTGACCATGAAGCAGAGCCGGATTCGACAACTCCTGCATACAGAAGGCTTACGATGGCGCAAGGAAGAAGGCTGGTTTGGCGAGCGGCTCGATCCGCAGTTCGCTGAAAAAAGGGGGCCATCGAACGGTTGAGAGCACAGCCTCCCGAAAGGCTCGCCATTCTCGATATTGACGAGATGGGGCCCGTCTCGGCCAAGAGTTATCCGGGCAGCCAACTCATTGATAGCACCAAACGGCCAGCAGAGCGCGCCAAGCAGGAACTCGATGATGGCCGTCGTGGCAAAGGCTACGTCTTTGGCGCGCTGTGGGAGACGACGGGAGACTGTTTCACACAGTGCTATCCACGGAGAACCAAGACTCACTTCCTGGACTTTCTTTGTTGGGTTGATGCCCAACTGCCTGCGGACCTGGAGCGCGTGTACGCCATCATGGACAACCTGGACATGCATCACAGCGATGATCTGTTGTTCTTTCTCTGGCAACATCCCCGTTGGGAGATGGTCTATCAACCTAGATATGCCGCCTACTTGAATTTGATCGAACCCTGGTGGAAAACCCTGCGTCCTCTCGCATTAAAAGGAAAAAAGTTTGAAACCTGGCAGGAAGTTGTGAACGCAGTGGAAAAAGCGACAAATTATTGGAATGCCCATAAGCATCCTTTCGTGTGGGGCAGGCGACGCGTCATC
>JAFMRP010000545.1 GCA_017354095.1 Ktedonobacteraceae bacterium | reverse complement strand
ACCTCCCACTACCACACCCTTCATAATAAGCACTAACAGAGTGTCAGGAGGGTTAGCGCCCCCCTCCATCACCGTATCCCTTATAATAAGCGCACTGACAGGGTGCTAGGGTGCCAGGCGGGCGATAGCCTCTGTGATGCGCTGCATGCACACTTCGCGGCCAAGTACCTCCATCATCGCGAAGAGTGGGGGAGTGGCCGGGCTGCCGCTGACCGCCGCGCGCAGCGAGCCAAGCATCTGTCCAGCCTTCAGACCCATCTGTGCTGCCAGGTCGCGGACGGGCTGTTCCATGGCGTCATGCTGCCAGGCGCTCAGGCTGTTCAGGAGATCGCGTGCCTGGACCAGGGCTTCATGTGTGCGAGGAGCGTCCATGCCCTTCTGGATCAGCAGCGAGGTCTCATAGGTGAGATCCTTCAGGAAGAAGAAGGAGACGCGCTCCGCAGCCTCGCCCAGTGTTTTCAGGCGCTCCTGTTCCAGGGTGAGTACGCGCTTTGTGTACTCAACGTCTAGAGGGCGCTGGACGCTGTCGGGCAGGCCGCCCTCGGCCTCTGGCCGCTCCAGGTAAGGTAGTGTGCGCTGTGTCAGTTCGTCCAGCGAGAGTTTGCGGATATAGAGGCCGTTCATCCAGAGCAGTTTTTCCGGGTCGTAGATGCCAGATGCCACGCCGACGCGGTCCAGGCTGAAGGCTTTGATCAGCTCCTCTTTGGTAAAGATCTCGGTTTTGTCATCATATGACCAGCCAAGTAGCGCCAGGAAGTTAAAGACGGCTTCGGGCAGATAGCCCTGTTGAGCATAGTCAGACCAGCTTGGGGCGCCGCGCCGCTTGCTCAGCTTCTTCTTGCTTTTTTCCAATACATTGGGCACATGGTAGAGCAGTGGTGGCTCCCAGCCGAGCGCTTTGTAGATCTGAACGTGCAGAGGAGCGCTGGGTATCCAATCCTCGCCGCGCAGCACGTGGGTGATGCCCATCAGGTGATCGTCGACCAGGTGAGCCAGGTGATAGGGAGGCAGCCCATTCGACTTGAGAATGATCATGTCGTCCAGATCGCTATTTTTAAAGACCATATCGCCGTGCAGTGGATCGGGCACGGCGGTTTCGCCGTCGAGCGGCATGGCGAAGCGCACCGTAAAAGGGAGGCCAGCGGCGTCATTAGCCGCGCGCTCCTCGGCGCTCAGGTAGCGGCAGTGGCGGTCGTAGCGAGGTGGCAGCTTTTGCGCCTGCTGATCCTGGCGTACCCTGTCAAGCCGCTCACGCGTGCAGTAGCAGCGATAGGCATGGCCACTTTTGAGCAGCTGGTCGGCGTAGTGCAGGTAGAGTGCTTTGCGTTGTAGCTGGAAGTAGGGGCCGTAGGGGCCGCCGATGACCGGACCTTCATCGACATCCATCCCCAGCCATTCCAGGCCTTCGAGCAGGTTCTCCAGCGCACCCTCTACGGAGCGGGTGGTGTCAGTATCCTCGATGCGTAGAATGAACTTGCCACCGGTATGGCGTGCATAGAGCCAGCTAAAAAGAGCGGTGCGAAACACGCCAATGTGCATAAAGCCGGTTGGGCTGGGAGCGAAGCGCAGGCGCGGCCCATCCGAGATTGGGGGGGCTGGCCGCTCCGAAGAACGATTGTCGATTTGTGTCATGTCTAGAAAAAACTCCTCAAAAAATCGGTGACTACATAGCCGCTACATTGTAGCATAGGAAGGTGAGTTCCGGTAAGCCCCTGGCGTGAAGCTCAGGTGCTATGAGAAATATCGGGGAAGAACGTATTTTGTGAAAATTAGTGCTGTAATTATACACAATGCGACACAGCCGCTTCCCAGGCCGATGCAAATATACACAGATCCTACACAGATGCGACACAATTATACACAATGCGACACAGCCGCCTGAGAAGCGGATTGGGGGTGATGGGATGTTGTGTGGGAGGGAAGAAAACGATTTTGCAGTGAGATGGGTAAAATTTGAAAATGATGTAAGAAACCCTACACACCCTACACAGCCGCTTCCCAGGCCGCCGTAAACCCTCCACAGACCCTCCACAGACCCTACACACCCTACACAGCCGCTCCAGAGGCTGACTGAGGGGATTTTGCATTGAGAATAGTAGATGACAATTGATGGTGGTGTATTGTCATTGGCCGGTGTGGATGCGGTATTATGGTAGGGAAATGTTTCGTTGTGGGCGCCGGATTGGCGAGTGAGCGGGTTATGGGTTGTTGCTTCGCGCATAGAGGTACCTCCAGGACAGGATGGGCTATCAGGGAGCGCCATCAATGTACACAAGAGAATCCGAGCATGCTAATATGTCCTGATCATATTGTAGCATGTTTCTGCGCGTTTTTCAAGGTTCTGCTTTTATTGTTTATAAATCCATATGTAGAGATACAGGAATGGTGAGGGCAATGGAGTGTAGATCTGGTTGTGGGGCGTGTTGTATTGTGCCGTCGATCTCGTCGCCGATTCCGGGGATGCCGGGAGGGAAGCCGGCGGGTGTGCGTTGTATTCATTTGACGGCGGACTGCCGATGCGCGCTTTTTGGGAAGCCGGAGCGCCCGGAGGTATGTGGGGTGCTGCGGCCTGCGGAGGAGATGTGTGGTAGTTCGCGGCGCGAGGCATTTCGGAATTTGCTGTATCTTGAGCGGGCGACGGCGCCTGTTTCCCGCAGGGCGGTTCCGCGCAAGAGGGGAGCTGAAGAGTAAAGTAGGAGAGGGGCCGAGTTTATTACTGTTTCCGTAACGATTTTTGGACAGTTTCCTGATATGATAGTGCAAACACACGAGGCGTATTTGGAAAGGGAGGTAAAGGGCACGAAGGGCAACCTCAAGGGCCCCACACCGCTCCCTGCCTCCCCTTGCCCCTACAGTTCCGGGGAGTAGGTTTCGTGGTTCTGCACTGGGAAGGATGGAGATAACTTTTTCATCTGCGATCCAGAGAGGGTGAATCCCGCTTTGCTGGAGAGGTATAATTGGGAAAATGCAATTAAAGAGGGAATGGATCAATGAACATGCAACAGGTGCCAACATTCTCAACTCCGAGGCGTGAACAGCACTCTATTGCACTTTTGCCAGAGCGCTGGCTCCTGTTAGCCAGAGGTGCCTGGATCACCCTGGCGGTGTTCACGGTAGTAATCTTCTTCACCAGCATTCCTCCGTACCTGGCGCAACTGCAGACTTTGTGTACTCAAGCCGCGTGCCAATACCAGCAACTCACTCCTGAACAAGCGGAGGTGCTCAAAGGGATGGGCCTGGACCTGGCTGCGTATGCCGCTTTCATAATCGCACTCCTGCTGATCTCGGTTGTGATGTGTCTGGGGGTTAGCGCACTGATTATCTGGCGCCGTCCCAACGACCGTATGGCGTTCATTGTCGCTCTCATGCTCATCACCTTAGGACCGCTTATTCTGGCGGTGAACGTGCAGCCAGCCCCCTCCTTCTTCTGGATATCCAACGCCTGTCTAAGTATGCTGGCCCAGGACCTGCTTTGGCTCGTCTTCTTTCTGTTTCCCAGCGGGCAGTTCGTGCCTGGTTGGACGCGTTTCCCGCTTGTGGTGTTTCTCCTGGGGCAGATCCCTTTTACGTTTTTGCCTCTCGCGCCGTTGCTGCCACAGAATCCGTCGAGCCAACTCAACTGGCTTGTCGCAGTAGTAGAGATGGCGTTTGCTGCTCTCGTCCAATGTTATCGCTACTGGTGGATATCCACACCCCGAGAGCGCCAGCAGACCAAATGGGTGGTCTTCGGCTTCGTGGTGCTGGTCGCGATCACCCCTTTTGTGACCGTGCAGAGCCTGTTTTTCCCCGAGTTCGCTGCGCGCAGTGTTCCCTATCTGCTCGCTTTTAATGCGTTTGGTCCTCTTCTGACGATGTTTATCGCGCTCTCCTTTGGTTTTGCCATGCTTTACTCCCGGCTGTGGGATATTGATACGCTCATCAACCGTGCCCTCGTCTATGGCCTGCTCACTGTTCTCCTGGCGGGCATCTATGCCGGACTGGTTGTTGGCCTGCAGGTGCTCCTGCGCGCTGTCATTAGCCAGGACAACGGTATCGCTCTTGTAGGCTCTACACTCGCTATTGCTGCCCTGTTCCAGCCTTTGCGCCAGCGCATCCAGGTCCTGATCGATCGCCGCTTCTACCGCCGCAGATATGATGCGGAGAAAACGCTTCAGGCGTTCAGTGCGTCGCTGCGCGACGAGGTGGATGTAAACCAGTTGAGTGAACAGCTCATCGCGGTCGTGAGCGAGGCGATGCAACCGGTCTCGATCTCGTTGTGGCTCACTAGTCGTCGGGGATTGCAAGGTGCAACTGGCGCAGGCGTGCAGGATTGGTAATCGTGGTGATTGCGGTGATCTTGCCTCCCCTGATCAGGAGATCGCCGGCAGCGAGCAGCCGCCCATGCGGGGCCACCACGATTCCCAAAGAGCCGTCCACAAGCGCAGCTCGACAAGCCTGGAAAATCTGAGCATGTTCCACAATCCGTTTTGCCACAGCCGCCGCGCCATGCGTCTCTGCTGGCACGCCCGCAGGC
>JAFMRP010000544.1 GCA_017354095.1 Ktedonobacteraceae bacterium | reverse complement strand
CGTGGCGCGCTGCTCTGCCTGCCTCTGCTCGACGCGCAGTCCGGTGGGGGACAGGTGGATCTCCAGCCGTTCGTCACGATGACCCTGGTCCTCAAGATACAGGCCACAGTGGCCCGCTGCATCATACTCCACTTCCAGCAGGATTTCCAGGGCTCTGCTAGATACCGGCACCTGGACGAGATGATCACTGGCAAGAACCTGGGGGGCGATGTGATGGTGGTGCTGGCGTAAACGCGTGAGTTCCGCCGCGGGCTCCATCGCCAGGGTCTGATCAGGACGCAGCGAGAGCACACGGGGCAGTGACATCACCCCGGCCCAGCCAGCCGCCTGCAATGCGGCCTCATCGCGACCCTCACGGATCCAGCCAAGCTGGATCCGTCGCCCGTGCGCATCTCGCAGCGATTGAGGGGCATAGAAGTGGGAACTAGCGTCCAGCACACCCTGCTGTTCCCAGGTAAAGGCGAAATGTTCATAGTGTCCGATGAAATAATACACCAGGCCATGAGGGATGGATGAGACGACCAGGACATATTTGTCGCCTAGCGGGAAAAAGTCTGGGCACTCCCACATCGTCCCATGCTCCTCCTGGTTCCCAATACAGAGAGGCTGAAGATAGTCCCAGTGAAGCAGATCCGGGGAACGGTACAGCAGCACGGCTCCTCCCACGTCTTGAATGCCTGACCCGATCAACTGGTACCAGTAATCCCCTTCCCGCCAGACACAATGGTCGCGAAAACCGACGAGATCCAGATCAGGTGGCCAGGCAGGAATGATGGGATTGCCGGCGTATTTCTGCCAGGTGAGTAGATCGTCAGGACTGCTCGCCAGGCACGGCAGTTGTCGGCCATGCACGTTGCCACTGTAGATGAGCGTGGGTACGCCTGCCTGATCCACAAAACAGCCGGACCAGCAGCCATCTTCATCGGGCCCCCCTTCTGTGGGAGTCAACGCCAGCGGCAGGTGGGTCCAATGAAGCAGGTCCGTGCTTGTCGCATGTCCCCAATGCATGAGGCCATTGAGGGGGCCGTCGGGATTATGCTGGTAAAACAGGTGATAGGTCCCTTTCCAGTGAACCAGGCCATTGGGATCGTTCATCCAATTCGACGGCGGCTGAAAATGATAGGTCGTCCGCTGGTGGTCCTTGCGCTCCTGGTCGTGCATGACACCTCCTTTGCTCTGAAACGACGTTGTTTTTACAGTTTCATTCTGCTCCAGCAGACGATGGTCTCGCCCGTCAGGTAGTCTGACAGCGCACTGGAGAGGAAGAGGACGACGCGGGCCATGTCCTGGGGCTGGGCAGTGCGTTCGAGCCGGGACAGCCCGGTTTCATCCGGTACAGTGCGCGTGGCCATGAAGCGTCCCGTGTAGGTTGAGGCCGGGGCGATGCAGTTAGCGTTGACTTCGTATGGCCTGAGCTCTTCCGCCAGGCAGCGTGTATAGTGCGAGATGCCCATTTTGGCCGCGGCGTAGATGATGCCTGAGGCGACAGGAACGTGGCCGGCAGCCGAGCCGACGTTGATGATTTTGCCGGTACGGCGTTCGCGCATGTGCTGGCCAACGTACTTACACGCGTACATGGTGGTCAGCAAGTTGCGCTCAATCACAGAGCGGATATCATCGGGGTGAATGTCGAGGGCATCGTTCGGTTCTGGACGGGGGGTGCGCGCGCCGATGTCGCCTCCAGCGTTGTTCACCAGGATATCGACCTGGCCCAGGGCTTCCACCGAGCGCCGTGCCAGCGCCTCCACCTGCTGCGCATCGGTCAGGTCTGCGGCGATGAAGGCGGAGCGGCGCCCCAGGGCTTTGATCTCCTCCGTCACTGCGGGTCCTGAGGCTGCTTCACCAAACTCGGCGGCGGCCCGTTCGCTGATGTCGTGGATGATGACATCGGCGCCAGCGCGTGCCAGGAGCAGCGCGTAGTGGCGTCCCAGACCCCGGCTGGAGCCGGTCACCAGGGCCACTTTACCAGTCAGATCGATATCCTTTGCAATCTCGCTCATTGCTTATCTCCTTGTTATTTCGGAACGATGTACAGACGAGGGCAGACGCTTATTCGGCAGTCCAGCCACCGTCGATGACCAGGGCGGAGCCGGTCATGAAGCTGGAGGCGGCTGAAGCCAGGAAGACAACCGCACCGCCGATCTCATCCGGGTCGCCCCAGCGGCCAAGCGGGAGATGGTTCAGGAAAAACTGGCTGGCCTCCGGGTTGTTCAGCACGGGGGTATTCATTTCGGTGGCAAAGGGGCCGGGGCAGAGCGCATTGACGGTGATATTCGACGATGCCCATTCCAACGCCAGTACCCTGGTGAGCTGCACCAGGCCGCCCTTGCTGGAGCAGTAGGCGCTGCGCTCGGCCAGTCCGACCAGTCCCAGCATTGAGGAGACGTTGATTACGCGGCCATAGCGCTGTGATTTCATGATGGGAGCGACAGCGCGCGCGCAGAGGTAGGGCGCTCTCAGGTTGATGTTCTGCACCTGGTCCCAGCTTTCCTCGTCGAATTCTTCTATGGGTTTGCGAATATTGATGCCGGCGCAATTTATCAGAATGTCAAGGCGGCCAAATCGCTCGACAACGCCATCCATCATTGTCGCAACCTGTCTGGCGTCGGTCACGTCGGCGACCAGTCCCAGCGTCTGCCGCCCGGTCTGCGAGGCGATGGTGTCAGCGCTTTTGCGTGCTTTCTCCGGCTGGCGACTGACGACCGCTATATCGGCTCCGGCTTCCGCCAGTGAGCGGGCCATGACGTAGCCAAGGCCCTGGCTGCCACCAGTGACCAGGGCGACACGACCATCTAGTTTGAATGTATCGAGGATCATAGCTGTTCCTTTCTATCTACCTGCCTGTTGAGCAATGGCTGGCTATTGGAAATAGTGGGATTGAATGGGCAGGGTGCGGAAAATGGTATGTCTCAAGTGTACCTGAACGAGCATGGCTGGTGCAAGGGGAAGACTGACGCTACGGCTGGCTTTTTGCAAGCCTTCAGTGTCTACGGCGGCTTGCAGGTGAGAGTTTTGAGCGAAGTGAACTACGGGTTCAACCCACTTCGCCTGGATAGTTCGTTTTTCCAAAAACTCGTACCAAAATGCTACACAATGCTACACAGCCGCTCCAGAGGCCGATGCAGATCCTACACAATGCTACACAAATCCTACACCAATGCTACACATGCGACACAGCCGCTCCAGAAGCGGGATGAGCGAAATTTACATTGACGATACTGGATTGCCATTGATCGATGTGGATTGTAATCCTCCCATTCCATCTTTTCGCTCGAATTGCTGCCTGTTGAGGGGGAACATCGGGAGCAATACTGTCGGGAACCCTCATGGGTTGAGGAGTCATCTATCGCACACTTCATCTTGTTCTCTGTAAATGAAGATATGCTAATGCGTCGCTTACAGATAAAGATGATGGTAAATGGCTATACCAACTTTTCCATGTGTCTAAGTCACTTATCCAGTCCCTTGTGTAATTGGATGACAATAGCGGCCAGTCAGCACGATGCGCTGCCAGTGCTGAAGTCAGGGATTCGTGTGCTTGTCGGTGAAGTTCACTTTGCTCAGGCCTCAGATTGTTCGCAATGTCCTGTATAAATTCTCCTCTCATTTGCATAATCTCCCTCCACCAAGATGCCGTAAAGGACCAGGGGTCGGTGAGCGAACGATCACCATACATCGTGCGCAAGAGTCCTTCGGCATACATATCTCCAAACTCTTCTCCTACCACCAGTTCCTTTCTCGCAAATGGATTTTTTTGTAATTGTATTACATCTCCAGCAAGAGCCACTGACGAAACACCTTTTCGCATCGCCCCAGCAAAAAAGAGCCAATCCTCATTATAGATATTTGGGAAAAAGGGCGTGTCATCACCAATTCGTACGGCACTTGCACCACCGCTGATAAACGTGTCCTGTACCCCACCAGCAAGTCTGTATGCATGCATAACAGCGGAATTATCATTCGCAAACATGTCACGCGGGTTACCATACGCCCATCCCACTATCTGTCGATCTGGGTCGTCGAATCCACGTAACATACGATTCAGATGGGACTTTTCTATCCCTCCTACATCATCATCAAGAAAGAAAACATGTTTCCAGCCAGCCATGCGAGCAAGAGCCAATCCTACATTCCGCTTGACCGCGATATCCCGCTCTTCGTCGTACCTTGGGATAGAGAGAGCATCTGTCCTAAGCTGCAAACCAGGTAAGCTGTGGTTGTTGTATCCCTGGGGCAAATCAACAGCCGTAATATGACGTGTATCAATGTGGTGATGAGTAAGAAAATCGTAAACGCGACTCGCTGTTGCATCTTTACTACACAGATAGACCAGTTGCGACTGGTCTAAGTGAGCAACGCGATCTGCTTCATGAAGGTTGGTTGGAACACGTGATGTGGGAACAATCACGGCATCGAGATGGTTCTTTGGTATTCGGTCGGTGTCTCGAAAGGATAAAATGGTGACAAGTTCTCTATGTGACGGAATAGTAGGCATTCGTAGCTGATCAACTTCTATCCTGTTCCAC
>JAFMRP010000543.1 GCA_017354095.1 Ktedonobacteraceae bacterium | reverse complement strand
GGAAGATCGGGATTCAATATGGGCCAGGACAGCAGGCAGTAGAACGTATCCTGGTCGGCGGACGAGAGGGGAGGCGCTGCCTCTTGGCGGAGATTCACCTGCCGGAGGCAGTAGCGGAAACACATACGCAATATGCTCTGCATCCGAGCATCCTGGACGGGACGCTGCAGGCTTCTATCGGGTTTCTGCTGGCGGACAAGAGCGGAGAGCAGAAGGCGACGTTGCCATTTGCCCTGGATGGCCTGGAGATCTTTCAGGCAAGCCCCCGCAAGGCATGGGCATATATCCGGGAAGCAGAAGAGGCGAGTACGAAACTGCAGAAATTGGATATCGATGTCTGTGATGAGGATGGAACTGTCTGCATTCGTCTTCGTGGATTCAGTACCCGGGTCTTGGATGTAGAGCAGGAACCGAAGCGTATAGAACATAAAAAGGAAGATCTAGAAGCGGGCCGGATCGGCACTTTACTGCTGGAACCTGTGTATGTCGAGAGAACGGTCCAGGCGGCTGCGGCGGCAAGAAGGCATGCCGAGCACTGGGTGCTGCTCTGCGATCTTGGCGGAGCGGACACATACCGGGGTGTGGTGGAGAGCGAAGTCCCTGGAGTACATTGCTTGATTCTGCAGAGCGCGGCAGGCAGTGTTGCGGGGCGACTGGAAGATTACGCGCTGATGCTGCTCGAGACGCTGCAACAGAGATTCCAGAAAAAACCTGCCGGCTCTATTTTGCTCCAACTGATAGTTCCGTTCGATGGCGAGAGGGCTTTGTTCGCTGCCTTAAGCGGCATGTTGCGGACGGCACAAATGGAGAACTCTGAACTTAGGTTGCAAATTCTGGGCGTCGACTCCAACGAGAGCGCAACCTCGCTGGCCGCGAAGATCGAAGAAAACAGCGCCGCTCCAGATGATCTGATAGTTCGCTACACGCAGAACGGGCGCCAGGTTTTGACGTTTGAAGAAGTCCGCGCCTCTGGCGAACTCAAACGGGAATTGGCTCCTAAGGCAGAGGGCATCTACTTAATCACGGGCGGAGCAGGAGGACTGGGTCTTCTGTTCGCCGAAGAATTCTGCAGGCAAGCTAAGGGCGTCAAGCTCATCCTGACGGGGCGCTCGCAGTTGACGGAAGAAAAGACTGAACAATTGAAGAAATTGGAGGAAATGGGGGCGCAGGTCGAATATCAGCAGGTGGACGTCGCCGACCGAACAGCCGTAGACGAGCTGCTGCGCGGAATCCTGGATCGTTACGGTAAGCTCGATGGAATTATGCACAGCGCCGGCGTGATTCGGGATAGTCTTCTGTTGAGGAAGACGCCGGAAGATCTGCGTGCTGTCCTGGCTCCGAAGGTGAAAGGGGTGGTCAATCTCGACGACGCCAGCCGCGAACTGCCGCTGGATTTCTTCCTCATGTTTTCTTCTCTGGCTGGCGCACTGGGCAATATGGGGCAAGCGGATTATGCCGCCGGCAATGCCTTTATGGATGCCTATGCAAACTATCGCCAGCAGTTGGTGGAGGCCGGAAGCCGCCATGGACAGAGTCTGTCAATTAATTGGCCGCTATGGGAGGACGGCGGGATGCATGTATCTCCGACAGTGTTGGAGATCATGCGAAAGAGCATGGGGCTCACTCCTCTTTCCACGGAAGAAGGCATTGCCGCGTTCTATCAGGCCCTGGCATGCGAAAGGCCGCAGGTGGTTGTTTTATCAGGTGAGCTGCAACGTCTGCGGAAGGCCTTCAGACTTGAGCCGAACACGATTGAGCCGCCAGCGCTCCCAGAAGAGAAGGATTTATCAGTTGCATCAGAAACCGGAGCCAGGTTGAGTCTACTAAGGAGCCGGGCAAGTTTCTACTTCAGGAAGCTGATCGGCGCGACCTTGCAGATGCCACTGGAAAGGATCGAAGCGGATACGCCGCTCGAAAATTATGGGATCGATTCCGTAATGGTGATGCAGCTGACAGGGGAGTTGGAAAAGAGCTTTGGATCTTTATCGAAAACTCTGCTCTATGAGCATCAGACCATCGAAGAGCTGGCGGAGTACTTTGTGCAAAAGCATAGCGCTCAACTGAGTACCTTGCTTGGCATTGAAGAGAAGACGGCCGTTTCCTCCAGTGGACCGGCAAAACCAGTGAGCAATCACTCCCGGAACGGGCGGAACTTACGCTCCGCTCGGGTCTCCTCGGGCAAGAAACAATCCGATTTCGTGGCCGCAGACGCGCAAGAGATAGCCGTGATCGGTATCAGTGGACGTTACCCCCTGGCCCGGAATGTGGATGAGTTCTGGGAGAATCTGAAGGCAGGGAAAGACTGCATCACGGAAATCCCGCGGGAACGATGGGATCATAATCTGTACTTCGATCCGGAGAAGGGGAGAACGGGCAAGAGCTATAGCAAGTGGGGAGGCTTCCTCGAAGGAATCGATGAGTTTGATCCGCTTTTCTTTAACATCTCTCCGCGCGAAGCTCTGTACATGGATCCCCAGGAAAGGCTCTTTTTAGAGACTGTGTGGAAGCTGCTGGAAGGTTCCGGCTACACGCGCGAATCCTTACAGCAGCGGTATCAGGGCAAAGTAGGAGTCTATGTCGGCTCAATGTACCAGCAATATGGGTCGCTTGCCTCGCGCGCCGCGATTGCAAACCGGGTCTCGCATTGCTTTGGACTGCAAGGGCCAAGTATGGCCATCGACACCATGTGCTCCTCCGCAGTTGTCGCCATCCATACCGCCTGCAATGATCTATTGCGGGGAGATTGCCTGATGGCCATTGCCGGAGGCGTGAACCTTTCGACCCATCCGGCCAAGTATGTAGCCTTGAGCGAGGGGCAACTGATCGGCAGCCGTCCCGAGAGTAGAAGTTTTGCAGCTGGCGACGGATACCTTCCTTCCGAAGCGGTAGGAGCAGTCTTACTCAAGCCCCTGTCCCAGGCGATTGCTGATAAAGACAACATTCTGGCTGTGATCAAAGGTTCGACGGTCAACCATAACGGCCGTTCAAATGGCTATTCCGTACCGAATCCGAATAGCCAGGCCCAGCTGATTGAAGATGTTCTGGCGAAGTGTGGAGTCGATGCTCGAACCATCAGTTATGTGGAGGCTGCAGCAGCGGGTTCTGCTCTCGGCGATCCGATGGAACTGGCCGCTCTCAATAAGGCATTTGAGAAGTCCACGACGGATCGGCAGTTCTGTCCTATCGGATCAGTGAAGTCCAACCTTGGCCATGCCGAGGCAGCATCCGGTATGACGCAATTCACGAAGGTAGTGCTGCAGCTGCAAAACCACCAGCTGGTGCCTTCTATTCATTTAGGACCTTTGAATCCGAATTTGAAGTTCGACGATACACCTTTCTTTCTGCAGCAAACTAACGGCGAGTGGACTAGGCCTGTTGTCTCGATTGATGGCCGGGAGCGCGAATATCCCAGGCGTGCGATTCTCAACTCTTTCGGCGCCGGCGGCACCAATGCGTGTCTCCTGGTCGAGGAATATCTTGCTCCCGCAAGAAAAAGCCATGAGGATTCCAACTCTGGAAAAAGGCCCCAGGTCATCATCCTCTCAGCGAAGAACCAGGACCGGCTGGCTGCCAAGGTTCGGCAATTGCTTGAGCATATTAAGAAACATCCGGAAATCTCGCTAGCTAACCTGGCTTACACCTTGCAATTGGGGCGCGAGGCATTGAACTCGCGACTGGCAATGGTGGTGAACAGCCACGAAGAGTTACTCAAAGGTCTGGAGGCATATCTCAGTGACTTTGAGGGGAGAGGTGGAGTCGAAGCTTCCATTCCCCTCTTTGCTGCCGACACAACAGACCAATCGGTTCTGAAACAGCTGACTGCGGGCAAAGCAGGTGAGATGCTTGTCCAGGCTCTTTTCGCGGAAAATAACCTGGAGAAGCTGGCACTGTTCTGGACGCAGGGAGGTAAAATTCCCTGGGCATCGTTGCATGAGGGGAGAGATGTTTGCCTGATTCCTTTGCCGACGTATCCCTTCGAGAAAATTCGTCTGCCCTCGCCGGTGAGTCACGTCAATGGGAATGGGAAAGAAAGCCTCACTCCAATTGATATGAATTTGAATGGAAACTCCGAGACCTCCGGCATAGTACAACCGGCGGCGCCTGTGGTCCGCGTTCTGCATAAGGCCCAAACTGTAGCGCCCCGGAATGAACTGGAACGGACAATCCTCGAAATCTGGGAAGAGGTGTTGGGAGTAAGCGGCATCGGGGTGGAGGATAACTTCCTGGATTATGGAGGGAATTCCATTCAGGCAGCTGAGATTCTCGCCAGGGTGCGGAATATCTTTTCTGTCGAGATTCCATTGAATACGCTGCTCGGAGCTCAGCCGACCATTGCCGGTATAACTGTGGCAATTGTCACGGAACTGGCCCGGTCCGAGGATCCCGGCTTCCTTGAAGAACAGGCCGCATCGCCGATCATGTAGGCGCTAGCGTTTTTCCATCAGAACCAGATTTCTAAACTATCTACAATGGTATCTACTCAGACCTTGCGTCGAGGTTCCGCCCACCGCAGAGGCGCAGAGATAGC
>JAFMRP010000542.1 GCA_017354095.1 Ktedonobacteraceae bacterium | reverse complement strand
ACTCCTTGCAGACGGCCTGAGCGAAGCTAGACGCGCCAGCGTCGTTGGCCGTCTGGACAAGAGGCCCGTCGTTGGCGGTCGGAATACAGAGGACAGCCAGCTCGCACCTGATCGACCCTGTGCCATCCTTGTATCATGTTCATTTGTAAAACTTCAGCAGGCAGCGTGCAATCGAGAAAAAAGTTTCGTCGCTCAGGGTTGTACGACTTCCTTCGCTTGATGGCAGGCGTGCGCCGCTGCCTCCTGTGCAGGAGCAGTGCTGACACGGCGCGGTGATCGTATCTTTCGGATCAGTAGTACCAGCAGATAGGAACCACTCGCCAGCGCAGTAATATAGAAACTGGCCGGCAACTGGCGCCCGGTACCCACAAAGGCCAGCAGCAGACCGCCCCAGGTGTACAGGAGGCCTAAAAGTACTGAGAGGAGAATAGCAGTACGTGGACGGCGAGCGAGTTGCTGGGCGGTCGCAGCCGGCGCAATCAGCAGTGCCGCCACCAGCAGCACCCCGACCACCAGCACCGATTCGGCCGCCGTGACGCCAACCAGCACCAGAAATACCATGGAGAGCAGGCGCACCGGCACACCACGGGTACGAGCCACCACCGGATCAATCGAGGCAAAGAGCAGCGGGCGGAAGAGCAGCGCCAGCAGCAGCAGGATAACGACGCCGCAGCCAAGCGCGATCAAGACATCAGAGCGGCTGATGCTGAGCAGCGAGCCGAAGAGAATACCCGTCCCGGTGCGCGCACTGGCGCTGCCGCGCTGGGTATAAAGACTCAGGAAAAGAACGCCCAGGCCCAGCGCGAATGAGAGCACCATGCCAGTCTCCACGTCGCGTCCACGCACTCGCTCACCCAGCGCGCCCAGACCCAGTGCCGAGAGCAGGGTCATAACAAGCATCCCCAGAAACGAGCTGATGCCCATAACTGCCGCCGCCGTGGCTCCCGCGAAGCCCATATCGGTCAGCGCTTCGCCGGCAAACGCCTGCGCGCGCAGGATCACAAAGTAGCCTACCATAGCCGTCACCACCGCCACGATGGTACCCGCCAGAAAGGCATTCTGCACAAATTCGTGCTGCAGCAGATCAAGCATCACTGTTCCTCCCACCGTCGAGTGATGGCCCGCTATGGGCCGCGAGCAGTTGCGGGACCACCTGCCGCTTGTCGGCACGCTGCATCCAGAGGGGTGAGAGCAGGCGCACCGGCAGATAGACAAGAAAAGAGATCGTCGCGATCAAGAAACTGACTGGCCAGGTACCGCTAAGGGCTGCCAGGATGATCCCCAGCCAGGTATAGAGCACACCGAGCAGCATTGCCAGCGCCAGCGCCTGAAGCGGACGCCGTGCCAGCCGCACCGCCGTCGCAGCCGGACCCACCAGCAGCACGAAGACCAGCAACACCCCAATCATCTGAATAGCTATTGAAACACTGATCGCCACCAGGATCAGAAAGAGAATAGAGAGCAGGCGCACCGGCACACCGCGCGCCTGTGCTACCTGCGGGTCCAGCGAGCTAAAGAGCAGTGGACGCCAGGCCATCAGCAGCACCGCAAGCGTCAGGGCCCCGGCCACCGCCGTGACCAGCACGTCTTGCTGGCTGATACCCAGAATGGTCCCGAACAGGATACCGTAGACCCGCTCGGCATAGCCGGAATAGAGCGCCAGGAAGAGCAGGCCCAACCCGAGGGCCAGCGTCATCAAAACGCCGATAGTGAGATCGCGCTCACGGGTCTCCTTGCCCAGCACCGCGATGCCCACTCCGGCAGAGATCGTAAAGGCAAAGAGGCCCACAAGAGGATGCAGGCCAAAAAGCACCGCTCCCGCTGCACCCGCGAAGCCGATATTGGGCAGAGCATGCCCGGCGAAGGTCAGCCCGCGCAGGATCAGCAAGTAGCCCATTGCAGCCGCCACAAGCGCCAGGCAGGTGCCGGCCAGCAGCGCATTCTGCAGGAACGGCAATGCTAGCACATCAAACATCACCCACACCCTCCTCTAGGTATCCACGCCCACAACAAACAACCGGCCCAGAGCGCTGACCACCTCGACCGGCGACCCGTAGAGCCGGCTCAACGTCGCGCTGGTAATCACCTCGTCGGGCGTACCGATCGCGCCGTGACCATGAGCAATATAGAGGACGCGGTCGGCGACGCGCAAGAGGGGATTGATGTCGTGCGAGACGAGCAGAACCGCAACCTTGCGTGTGCGACAGATGCGCTCGATCAGGGTGATCATCTCCTGCTCATGGGTGATATCGAGGCTGGCAAATGGCTCATCGAGCAGCAAGAGGCGCGGCCTGGAGAGCAGTGCCTGGGCAATCAGAAGACGCTGCTGCTCGCCGCCGGAGAGATGACCCACGGGAGCATCAGCGAAGGCGAGCGCATCGACTTCGTGCAGCGCCTGGTCGATCAGCGCGCGGCGTTTACGGCTGGGCCAGCCGGGTCCCCAGCGGTGGCCATCCAGTCCAAAGCCCACCACATCACGCGCTCGCAGCGCCAGGTCGGTTTCAAGCACGCGATGCTGGGGAGCATAGCCGATGTCGCGATTGCCCAGCCTGGGAGCACCACCCAGCACCTGCACGCTGCCCGAGAGCGGCTTAAGCAGACCCAGCAGGAGCTTGAGCAGGGTACTTTTGCCCGCACCATTGGGACCAAGCACAGGGATCATCTCGCCCTGATATACCTGAAAGCTCAGATTTTCCAGGATCATCCGCTCACCCAGCCGGACGGAAACCCGGTCAAGCGCCACTACCGGCGCTCTGCTGGTATCTTTCATAACGTCCATGCTGTTATTTTCCTGAGAGGTAATAATCGACATAACTTAGCTCTTCCACGATTCTAGGACTGGGATAGTGCCTGCTCCAGGGCGGTAAGCTGGCCAAGCATCCATGCCTGATAGGTTTTATCTTTTGGCATAGTCTCGGTAATGCCCACAACAGGAATATGTTGGGCATTGGCGTCGCTCTGCAAACGGGCAGTGATGGCGGTCGAGGTCTGTTCATTGTAGATCAGCACTTTGACCTGCTTCTGCTTCACCTGCTTCTCCGCCTCCACCACCGCATTGGCCGGAGGATCATTTCCCTCAGCAATGGCCTTCTGAAAGTCGGACGGGGTCAAAACATGCAGCCCTAATGGACCAGATTGGTACAGAAAAATAGTCTCGGTCAGCGCAACCGGCGCATTAGGATACTTCGTCTTGATGGTATTGATTTTCTGCTGCACCGGCCCGAGCGCCTGCTGAAACTGTTGCAGATTGCTCTCATAGCTGGCGGCGTTAGCCGCGTCCAACTGCTTCAAATGATCGGTAACCGAACGAGCAATCGCCTGGATATTCTCGATACTATACCAGACATGCTCGTTATCCGCG
Organism: Ktedonobacteraceae bacterium; assembly: GCA_017354095.1. Classification (GTDB taxonomy): domain Bacteria; phylum Chloroflexota; class Ktedonobacteria; order Ktedonobacterales; family Ktedonobacteraceae; genus Bu33. The sequence goes on along the minus strand of JAFMRP010000542.1, from coordinate 1,173 downwards.
AGCTTCACAGTGGCCAGGTCGAAGCCCTTGAGGACAACGCGATCATTGCTTGGAGACCCGGAGAGCAATTTATCCATCCAGTCATCATAGCCACCACCATTAGCGATCACCAGTTTCGCCCCGGCCACAGCGGCAGCATTCTGCACGTTGGTCTCGTATTCGTGTGGATCAACTTCGGGATCTGAAAGAATGCTGGTAACAGACACATGACTGCCGCCAATCTGGCGGACTATGTCGCCATAAAAGTTCTCGGCTGCCACCACAGGAATCACATTGCCTGAGGTTGCTGCGTTACCATCCGTGGCCGCGCCGCAAGCGTTGAGCAGCAACAAAGCCATTACCATACAAGGTAACCAGAATCTTATACTTTTTATTCCTGAGTCTTTTATCCTGACCGCCAACATAAGATGTGTGCCTCCCTACAAACAAAATAGAGCAAATTCGATATCCAGAATTAATGAGACCCTGTCTCTTTGAGAAGATGATAACATACACACTCTCAACTGTCAATGAGATACTATCTCAATAATTTTCGAGCCGCTTGCGGCGACTCGAAAATAAAGATCCATAACAAATCGTGATGCATTACTAAGAATTCTCTTATAGGATAACATTGTCCTTATGCGACACAATCATTTACAATTAAAAGTGCCTATGCCATTAGGAATACTTTTCTAATCTCATTGCGCTCGTTTTGTGAGTATAGCATTGCGACATTCGACTTGAGTCTGCTCAACGACGAGCAAACTTTCAGTGGAGGAAAGACGTGAATATTATTCTCATCGGTGCCCAGGGGTCAGGAAAAGGCACCCAGGCAGAAAAACTTTCGCTAGCACTGGGCGCACGCCATGTGTCCAGCGGCGATCTGTTCCGTAAAGCTCTAGGTGAGAAAACCGAACTGGGGCTCAAGGCGAAAGCATACCTGGATAAAGGTGAACTGGTTCCTGATGACATTACAGTAGCAATGGTATTGGAGAGCATTACACAGCAAAATGGCACACCTGGCATACTACTGGACGGTTTCCCGCGTACCATAGCACAGGCCGTAGCCCTGGACGAGAAGTTGCAGCAGGCCGGGCAATATATTGACATGGCTATTTCCCTGGAGGTTCCGCGCGCAGAGCTGCTCAAGCGCCTGTCCGGCAGATATATTTGCCGCGCTCACCAGCATGT
>JAFMRP010000541.1 GCA_017354095.1 Ktedonobacteraceae bacterium | reverse complement strand
GGCGGTAGCCAAATCGGCCTCCTATTATGTCGTGCGCTGCCTGATGCCCGACGACGCGCCGATGAACCATGGAACATTCGAGCCGGTAACCGTCATTGCCCCTGGCGGCACGGTGGTCAACGCGCGTCCCCCGGCTGCCGTAGCTCAGGGCAACGTCGAAACCTCGCAAAGGATCACAGACACCATCTTTGGCGCCCTGGCGAAGGCCCTGCCCCAAATCATTCCCGCCGCCGGTCAGGGCACCATGAACAATATCACCGCCGGCGGCATCGATCCACGCACACAGCAGCCATTTGCCTACTACGAGACGATGGGAGGAGGTATGGGAGCAGGCCCGCGCCTGGATGGTCTTTCGGGGGTGCATGTCCACATGAGCAACACCTTGAACACCCCTGTAGAGGCCTTCGAGTACGCCTACCCGATGCGCATTACCCGGTATCAATTGCGGGATGGCTCAGGAGGCACGGGCCTGGCCCGTGGTGGAGACGGCCTTATTCGTGAAATCACCTTTGAAGTCCCGACCGACGTCACCCTGCTCACCGAGCGGCGCCATTTCGCACCCTACGGCCTGCAAGGCGGCAAACCCGGCCAGTGTGGCGAAAATCGCCTGCTCCACGAAGGGCAAGAGCGAATCCTGCCCGGCAAAATACATTTCCGAGCACAGCCCGGAGATCGCCTGACCATCGCCTCTCCTGGCGCCGGAGGCTGGGGCAAACCCACCCCCTAGCCCGGCCCGGCGACTGTGAGGGAGGCCAGTGCTATCGGGAGGATGAGTTGCATGTTCAGGGTTTCAACCCCACCATGCGCTTTATGCCTTGAGGAAAGAATGGCGAAGAAAACAATGATGCCCCTGGCGGCTTGCCGTGTCTCGGAGGAACAACACGGAACGAGTGATAACGAGCGAGGGCAGGAAACGACCTCACAGCTAAGTACTAACCGTTTTATGCTAGAATGGTAGCATGGAATAGTATGATTTGCAAGGATATCTTCGATTTCCATCGATTTGAATAGGGAAGGGGTTTGAGATGGATACCGATCAGGTCGTGCGCGAGCACCTGCGCAATCTTCTTTTAGGAGGCAATGCCCATATGACGTTTGACGATGCAGTGGCCGATTTCCCAGCCGAGCACTTCAATACCAGGCCGCCACAGGTCACCTATACCCCCTGGCATATATTAGAGCATCTGCGCATCACCCAATGGGATATCCTGGAATTTATCCGCAATCCACATTACGTCTCGCCTCAGTGGCCTGAAGGCTATTGGCCCGCCCCGGATGCCAGGACTGATCGCTACGGATGGGAGCAAACGCTGGCCAGCTTCCGGGCCGATCTTCAGACGCTTATACAGATGGTAGACGATCCTGAGACGAACCTCTATCAAACGATTCCGCATGGTGAGGGCCAGACGATCCTGCGCGAAATACTGCTCGTCGCCGACCATAATGCCTATCACATCGGAGAATTCGCCATTCTTCGACAGGTCATGGGTACCTGGCCTCCCGGACATGAATAGTGGCAGGGACAGAAGCTTTGCGTCCTTTCTACTCCCACTCCGTCTAGAGAAGTGAAAGCAAGAAGGGAAGGAGAAACCAGTCCCCCTTCTTCTGCTCGACTATCTACGGAAAGGACGAAAAACCATATGCCAACCAGACCAACGAATGATGAACAGCTGCGCGTACTTGTTCAACAGCGATACACACAAAGCATCGCTCAAATCGGGGAGCAGCAGGACGGCACAGGCCAGAACCAGGGCGGATGCTGTGGGAGCGGCTGTTGCTCTACCACGGGGAACGATCCGATCACCAGCGATCTCTACAGCGCCACGGAACTGGCCAACCTCCCCATCACGGCAGCGCTGGCTTCGCGCGGCTGCGGAAATCCCACCGCACTGATCGACCTGCATCCCGGCGAAAAGGTGCTCGACCTGGGCAGCGGAGGCGGCATAGATGTGCTGCTCTCAGCACGGCGAGTCGCGCCCACCGGCTTCGCGTACGGACTCGACATGACCAACGCCATGCTAGAGCTGGCCGAACGCAACCGCGCCGAAGCTGGCATTGAAAACGTCAAGTTTCTTAAGGGCATTATAGAAGCTATTCCGCTCCCCGAACAGAGCGTGGATGTAGTTATCTCGAACTGCGTCATTAACCTCTCTGCCGATAAAGGCCAGGTGTTACGCGAGGCCCATCGTGTGCTGACTCCTGGAGGACGCTTCGCGGTGTCGGATATTGTGATTCAGGGCCAGTTGCCAGAAGGTATCCAGAAGGATATGGAGGCATGGGCGGGCTGTATCGCAGGCGCATTAGAAGAGCAAACCTATCGGCGCCTGCTGGCAGAGGCTGGTTTCACCGCGATTGAGATCGAGGTCACGCGGCGCTACGGGCTGCAAGAGGTGGCGGAAAGTGGCGCGAGCGCCTCGATTGCCGCGCTTTCGCCGGAAGAGCGCGCGCAGTTGGATGGCAAATTTGTGAGCGCCTTTATTCGCGCTCAGAAACCTGCGTAGATCGCAGCTTGATGCAATACAGGTTTTCCACGGCGAGACATTGTTGCGCCTCGCCGTGGCTTATTCAATCTGTATGCTTATGCTTGTCGATCATCTGCAGGGCTGGCGTGATATCCGATACGGGATAGCCTCGCTTGAGCAAGAGGTAGCCATCCTGCAAATCCACCACTCCATAATCGCCACGCTGCAAGACCGCCTTCGCTCCTGCGCTGTAGCTGCCGTAGTCCTTGAAAGGATAGACATAGCCAGAGGCATCCAGAAGGATGTAATCAGCATGGCCAACGGCGTAAGGGAAGAGATAGATGCTCTGGCGCTGGCTCAGGTGCGGCACCAGCGTCGTCTGAGTCGAAATTGAGGCATCAGCCGGGACCTGTTTGAGGAAATGAGCAGCCAGCTGGTTATGGGTCGTCACCTTAGGCTGGACGAAGCCGCGGGCATATGGCATCACACTGTAGACATCGTACTGGGTCGAAGAAACAAAAACACGCAGCAGCATATAGCCGAGGACCAGTACCAGTACACCGGCCTGCACCAGGAATATGCGAGACAGGACAAACGCCCGCACGGGACGTGGCTGAGAGGCTTCCGGTTCTGACTTCTCGCGCTTTATGCTCAGGCTTGTCATAAGCCAGCGCACGATCCAGGCGAGCAGCGCCGTCGCCTCGATGCTGGCAAAGATCAGAATCGGTATGATCTCTGCGTTGTACTGGAAGCGGCCGCTGTACATATTGGGGTCGGTACTGAGCAGGTTCAGAGCGAGGGTCGGCGTGGCCAGCACCAGCACCCAGGGAGCCAGCAGCGGAAGATAGCCGGCAGGCGCCAGGAGTTTGCGCAGATAGAGCAGGTGATTGTGTTCTAATACGTGATCTTTGATGATAGTGAGCGGATGGGTCAGAATGTTCAGCACGACCTGCCCAAATCCATCTCCAAGGTAAGCGTAGCGCGAAGCCAGTAGCGAGTGTCCGGCGGGACTGGCCGAGTGAACCACGAACAACCCCACCCCGGTCCAGCAGAGAGCCAGCGCCATCACGCCCAGGCCTAAGCGCCAGCGCCGCTGGAAGAACAACATCCACAGGCCCATCATAAAGACAACGCCCGCGATCTCTTCCTTGCAGGCCAGGCAGAGCACGGCAAAGACCAAAAACCAGAGCGTCTTTCGCACATACAGGAAATAGAGAGCAAAGAGCAGCAGCGCGATGGTCAGTGTTACAGCGTGAAAATCAAAGTTGACCGCATATTGCTGTACCGGATAGAACAGGTAGAGCAGGGCGAAGGGGATCGCGGCCCAGTCATTGCCCAGGCGCCGACGCGCCAGCCAGAAGGCCGGGAAAGCTCCACTGGCGACAACCAGCACCTGGAAGAGCATCAAGGCCTTAGGATCAGACCAGATCAGATAGAGCAGCGAGACGGGGTAAAGAATTGGCTCGAAGTGGATGGCAAAGCGATCCAGGCCATCAATGCCGTAGCAGTTGGTATCGGTGAGTGTATTACAGATTGTCTGATGAGGGATGCCTGTGTGAAGTAAGTTCCAGATGGCCTGATCCATAATGCCCAGGTCTTCGCCATTGGTTTTAAATGCATCATGTTTCGTTATCAAAAAAATACTGAAGTAGATGATATAAGCCAGGGCTGCCAGGGCCACCAGCCCCGTCCCGATCCAGAAAGAACGTGTGCGGGGAAGAGGTTGCGGCTTCGGATACAGCCCCTTCTGCCATAGTAAGGCCACCTGCTTAACAATTTTCTTCATGATATATGCCAACCCATATTTATTCTATATTAACCGTTTTTCGGCTCGGTCATATTTGCTCATGATAGAGCATAACACGGCGAGAGTCTTCATAAGTAGAAAACCATGCGCAGGTGGGACATTCGTCTAAGTACTCTGTCAAACGAAGTTTGACAGGTGCGCCGCCGTAAGCGGCTGGGGAAGAGAAGATGAGCGGGGACCCCTGTGCTCTTATTCCGACCACCAACGCTGCTACGCAGCTACGAACTGCGTTCGTCAGGTGATCGGAGCAGCAGCACCCCGCGCCCCGGCAGGAGGGCTCGC
>JAFMRP010000540.1 GCA_017354095.1 Ktedonobacteraceae bacterium | reverse complement strand
GTGAAAAGTGGCCCCGAACGGTGCTGATTTGCCTGCCATCTGGTCCCAGCCGGTGTCACAAAGGAATGCGCTCGGCGTTCTCACACATTCCTGCGAGACTCCTGCCACCGCAGAAAATGTGTGCTTCCTCCTGCCAAACTCCCACGTTGAAAGAGCATGTAGCGATGGAAGAAGAGATATGCTATACTGCAGATGAAATCAAGGGATCGCCGCATCAGAGGGAATGAGGTCACACCGCCGAGCGCGGCTGATACGCGATCACTGCTCAGAGGGAACGGAACCAAAACGAGCGTGAGGAGTGGAGCCATGAGACCGGTACAAATTCACAGCCTGTCCAACGAGCACAACATTCCTGATGCCTCCACGCATCGCAACCAATGGATACAGCGCTTCTCTGCTGGAGAGCCACTCCCGGTGCCGCTGGTGCGGGTGTATCTGTGTGGTGCTCTCTCCATCGAGGTGCTATGCGACCTGCAGACGGCTCCTGATGGCACGCTCACGCCCATCTACAACTCTCCAGAGGAGGCACCAGCTTTCTCAACTGGGGAACGGCACGGCGTGCGTAAACGGCCGAAAAGTGTGAGCACGGCGCGTAATCTACTCAAACTGCTGGTCTCCCAACCCGGGCGCTTCGCCGCCAAAGACTGGCTCATCGAGCAACTCCGCCGCCCCCAGCGCGAGGAGGAAGACGAGGATCTGATCGGCAGCGGAGGGCTGGCACGTTTCGATAATGTGGTGGCGCTGCTGCGGGGACTGTTGTGTCCAGTGGGGATCGGTGAGACGGAGTCGCTGCGCAAACGTCTGGTGAAATTGGTGACGACCACTCCCAGAAGCGGCGATGGCTACCGCCTGGCGCCTTACCCGCTCATCTGGGTGGATGTCGATGCGCTCACTACGCATGCACAGCGGGCATGTGCCCTGGAGGCGGAGGGACACGATGCATTGCATGAGTGGCAAGCAGCCTATACGCTGGGCATGCGAGGACCAGTGTTGCAGGAGGAGGTCTACAGCGACTGGGCCCAGATCTGGCGGGAGGAGATAGAGGGCTATCTGTGGCAGAGCGTGCAAGCGCTCTGGCGGCATGCGCTCTCGCGAGGCCAGTAGGGCGAGGCGGAGGCGCTGCGGCTGCTACGCGCATACTGGCTGCAGCATGTCGAAAATGAGGATGCCTTGCGTCCACTCCTCGAACTGTTAGGCAAATGTGGTGATTTCCAGCGGGCAGAGAAATACTATCTGAAACTGCGCAGGATGCTCAAAGAGGAGGGGCGCAAACCAGATTTGCGCACGCAGAAAACCATGGCGGAGGTGCGTGCGTGCCAGGAGCCTCAGACGCATCCTTCTGTGTCTCCAGTCACCGAGCGTCCCGATACTACTCTTGCCCTTCCTCAACCGTCTGACCAACGTGTGCCATCCGCTTCTCCCCGTCTCCAGGGAATCTTAACCACTTCCCTCTTATCGTCTTTGATGGCTGGTCTTCCTGATGATGCAAGCTTAGATCTGCCTTTAGGGGTATGGTTGGCACAAGGGGCGGCCCATTTCGGACCGTTGCTCGATCAGGGCTGGTCACTTGACCACGTGCTCGAAACGTTGCGTATACTCGCTCCCATCGTCAATGCTGTGCCTGTGTTCTCTCAGCAGGCTTTGCGTCGGGCCATGACAAGCAGTTCTCCACACACTCAGAGAAAACCCATCACCGAAGAAGAGCGGATGCAATTGTGTCAGATGCTTGGCGAGAGTATCATTGCTGGATGGAAGTACTTCATTTCGGGCGGAAATGCGCAAGTCCTCGCGCTTGGACAGGCACTCCTTTTCCTGGTACAACAAACCCATGGACTGCTGTATCCCGTAGTCCGCCCTTATTGTTACTCAGGCGCCTATGGCTTAATCGGGGTTGCGCTTCACTTTCAGGAACGAGATGCTGAGGCATTACAAGCACATCAGAGCGCCCACATTGCCGCACTCGCAACAGGAGACCCCTGGTATGTTGTTCAGAGCTTGATTTGTCAATCGGATTGTCATCATGCGTTAGGCCAATATCATCAGGCACTTCACTTCATCGAAGAAGCGTTACGCATTCTGGGAGATCCACTAGGGAGCGCCCAGGTTTGCGCAAAAGCTCATTTACTCGCCTGCTATGCGGATCACGCGATGATGCTGGCAGACCATACCACGGCCCAGGAGAAGCTCGAAGCATCTGCTATCTATCTCGATCACATCGTTCCAAATGAGGAATTTGATCGAGCCTCCTGGTTGCTCCTTGCTGGTAAACACGCGTTGCTGACGCGAGCCTATCCTACGGCGTTGCGCTCTTTTGAAGACGCCCTGACGCAACTTCCTGCGCAATGGACCGTGCGCCGAGCTATGACGGCTATTGGTCTCACGAAAGCATATGCCCGCATAAAAGAGCGGGAAGAAAGCTTAGCAACAGCGGAGAACCTGATCCCGATGTTGGAAACCATCAATGCACACATGATCAATCGCTGGTTTGCAGAGTGTCTGCAAAAAGATTTACTAGAGACTTTTGCCCACGATCGACGTGTCCAAGCCTTTGTAAAAGATACGTACCAGCGATTGCCTCATCTTCCGTCTATGACGCGCTAAGTATGTGCTCGCGGCGTTCAATGAGCAGGAGCCCTCCCAGCAGATCTTCGCACCAGAGGCGCCCTGCACCTTCGAGTTGCTCCAGACACCATGCTCCTATGGCTTCAAGTTTAGCGCGCGAGAAACATTGTAGGTGATCATATGCCTGAGAGGGCTTACCTTGCTCGTAAGGAACGGCTAGGATCAAACGGTGTTTGGTAAGCGGTAACAAATTTTTCAAGACACAATACATGTCTTCTTCAGTAAAATGTTCCATCACGTGCAGTGCAGTAACCGTGTCGAATTGTCCCAAAGTGCTCAGATCATGAGAGAGCAGATCAGCTTGGACATAGCGCACATTGGTTACATGTCGCTCTGCTGCAAGGATTTGCGCCGTTGAAAAAACCTGGGGATCAATATCAGCACCAACGGCTTCCGCCACAAATGGTAGACGTTCAGCGAGCAAAAGAGACAGAAAGCCTCCGTTGCATCCAGCATCGAGAAACGTTTCGCCAACACAGAGCTCACACACCCGCTGGTAGAGGGTTGCTGATGCTCCCAAGGTGCCATAATCAACGGAGACTTCTGGGGTTGCAGTGCTGACAAAGCGAAGTAAACGCTGTAAGGTATTGGCTCCAAAATAGTTCCAGGCTCGGCGCGTATCGCCTGGAAAGGACGTCCCCACAATCCCTGTCATGAATTCCCCCAGACGGGTGTTATCGGGAATAACCCCAAACGGCTTCAGTTCCTCTACGAGATAGTGGGAGATATCGGTATGGAGATCCTCTGGTGCAAACCAGTGGACCAGGATGATAGAAGGAGTCTCATCACGGATACACAGGAAGAAATGAGGCGTTTCCTGTACCTGATAGCCACCTTCAGCGAAACGCTGTTTGAGTGCTGGGCGGTTGACACGGTAGCCATTGACGACTACGATATCTCCCACCAACACGGAACGATCTTGAATGGAGATTTTTCTGATCGCTTTGGGGCTGGTTTGATCGGGAGAGGAGAGATGGCTCTCGGTCATCATCGGTCCTTTCTCTGTGATGAAGCCTTGCTCCGCAAACAGACCACTGTGCTCCCTATTGTATCATGTCTTCGCTTCTCCTGATAGCAGATGATGCCCGATGAGCGAAAAACTGACCACCAGATCTTCACCGAAACGGCCCGAGACACCCCTGTTTTTTTCGGAAGGGTCAGAATCTGCTCATTCATTGGCATGGCAAGAACCATCTTTCCCTGGATTAGCCTCGTCGAGCGGAACAAGTGCTTCTGCAACTGGACATTTTAGATCCACAGATGAAGCTCCCGAAAAGAATCCGTAGTGAAGCAATCAATAATCGAGCAAAGATGTTTATCGCCGTCGATAATATGGAACAAGCGTATCGCTATCTCGAAATCGCAATTACCGTTGCCGCAGAGATTGGCAGTATCTTACACATCCAGGAAGTCGTTAATACGTTCAAACTTCTGAAAAGTACATGGCCGGACGAGAAACCAGTCCAAGCCTTAGGGGACCTGTTCATCCAGTTGCAGATCAACCATGTTCATTAAGACCTCGACCGTTTCCCGGTGCTCAGGGAGTAAATGAGGGCGAAGTAAGCGAACCGTTTCTTGATAGAGTCGAAGCGCGGCGATGCTTCGTGCTTCCACGCTCGTGGATATGCCATCAATGGCCACCCCTGCTGCTTGCATATAGGAGCGCGTCCAGACAGAATCCACCCCCAGCGTTTCTTGTACATGTTGTAAGTACGCATTGCCTCTGATGAGCATCCCTCGTTGTACAACAATGGCCTTTGTTACCCTGGAAGAATGTGATGAAGAATCCGTTGCACCAGCATTACCGTCTTCTGGAACTGCAACGCTCCAAGCACCCGGAGAATCGTCTCGCTGAGTTCAACAATCACCTGGCTGGCATAGCGATTCGCCGCGTCCTGTAATGGCTCCCACCGCCAGTTGAGTGCCTCTTGTTGGAA
>JAFMRP010000539.1 GCA_017354095.1 Ktedonobacteraceae bacterium | reverse complement strand
AGACATCCGAAAGGAAACCTCTACTCATGCGGCGATTAGCAATACTGGCAGAGAACGCTTTCTCGTGGCAAACGGCTAAAACAGCTACTGGCGTCATTCGTTATGGCAACGATCTAGTTGTCGCGGTTATCGACAGCACGCAGGCGGGTAAAGACGTCGCCCAGGCGTTACAGCTCTCCTACGGTGCGGGCATTCCCATCGTACACGATATTTACGCGGCGCTGGACTACCAGCCTGACGCGCTAATGATCGGCATCGCGCCGACGAGAGGCGAGCTGCCAGAGGTCTGGCGGGGGGTATTGCTCGCAGCGATTGATGCTGGTCTCGACATTATCAGCGGGCTACACACCTTCCTGTCTGACGATGTGGAGCTGAGTTCGGCAGCTGCCAGGCGAGGCGTAACGCTGTGGGATGTACGTCGACCACCGGATAAGAAACTCGTAGCCAGGTATCTCCCTCACCGGCCCGGCAGTCATACCATCCTTACGGTAGGTTCGGATTGTGTGGCGGGCAAAATGACCAGCGCACTGGAGCTCAACCTTGCCGCACAGCGGCATGGGATCAACAGTGGCTTTCTTGCCACAGGCCAGACCGGCATTATGATCTCGGGCAACGGGCTTCCCGCTGATCGTATCATCAGTGACTTTCTCGCCGGACTGGTAGAGGAGCTGGTACTTGATTTCACCAACCAATACGACTGGGTTTTTGTCGAGGGGCAGGGTGCGCTCAACCATCCCGGTTACTCGCCAGTGACGCTCGGGCTACTGCATGGCTCAATGCCTGATGCCATGATTTTCAGCCACCGGGCCAATGCAACCACGCTTTCCAGCTATGAAAACTGCCCTATCCTGCCTCTCAAGAGGCTAATTGAGATGAACGAAGCTGTTGTCAGCTGGCCAAACCCCCAGAGGCAGGCCAGAGTTGTTGGGATATCGCTGATCACCGCCGGTATGAACGATCAGGAGGCACAAGATGTCATCAAACAGGTTGAAGACGAGACCGGGCTGCCTACCACAGACACATTCCGCTTCGGAGCAGACATGCTTATCGATGCGCTGCTCACTCACTTTGCTGCTTAAGAAACTATTAGCGCCAGGAGACCATCTCCTGGCGTCTCTCTTTTTCAGGATCTAAGTTCCCCTTCAGGATTTCTTCTTGCGAGCTCTTATCATCGTCCGCCGCCGATCTCCAGGATAGTCCCGGTTGTGTAGGAGGCTGCCGGGGAAAGCAGCCACAGCACCCCCTCGGCCACTTCGTCTACTGTGCCGGCCCGCTGCATCGGAACGGTCGGACTTAATCGCTCAACACGATCAGGCGCGCCACTTGTGGCATGCAGGTCGGTGTCAATGAGCCCGGGTGCAACGGCATTAACGCGAATGCCTTCAGAAGCGACCTCGCGCGCCAGGCCGATGGTGAAGCTGTTAATCGCCCCTTTGGATGCGGCGTAATGGACCCATTCCCCTGTGCCACCAGTGCGTGCAGCAAGAGAGGAGATATTCACAATCGCTCCACCCGTTCCGCCATGGCGCTGAGACATCCTGCGCACCGCTTCGCGCGCACACAAAATCGTCCCTGCAACGTTGACAGCAAGCATGTGTGTGAGCATCTCTGCATTCACCGCCTCAACGCGGGCAAGGCCACCTGTGATTCCAGCGTTATTTACGAGCCCTTGAAGTGGTCCCAACTCACGCGCAGCTGTTTCAAAGAGGCGAATGACATCCTCTTCACGAGCAACATCGCCTTGAACGGCAATGGCGCGGCCACCAGCGGCCACAATCTGAGAAACGACCTCTTGAGCGGCGGCCTCCGCGCTGGCAAAGTTCACCGCAACGGGAAAACCGTGTGCACCGGCAAGCCTGGCGATGGCGGCACCTATTCCACGGCTCGCTCCGGTTACGATGACGGCTCCGGGTGACTTTTCTTTGTTCCAGGCAACCATAGTTATCTCCTCATGAAATGCTTCTGAACATTTGATTTATTGCTATCACTCTGCCAAACGCCGTTTGACGGATGCGCCGCCTGCGGCGGCGGGAAGAAATGACGCAGGAGGGCTGACGCCCTCCTGCACCTCCCACGCTGCGCCGAGCTTGACAGAGTACTAGAGGAGCTATCATAGCAAATAGAGTGGGCAGAAACAACCGGCTAATCTTCTGATGACGAATGTGAGGTGGTTGTGCTATTAGAACTGGATAGCCGTGCGAGAGTGTGCTAAGCTGAGGGGAGATGGGGATTCGTTCCTGAATGCGGCAGGCTGGCCTTCCGCTTAATAGAACGGGCAGAGATAAGTGCCAGAAAGAAGAAGGATATTTATGCATATCGACGCGCAGCCAATTGATTTGAAGCTCGCGACGCCATTTCGTATTGCGCGCGGGGTCCAATATACCGCCTCCAATGCTATTGTGCAGATTACACATAACGAATATACGGGCTATGGGGAAGCCGCGCCGTCAAAGTATTATGGGGAGAGCGTTGAAACGGTGCTGGCCTGCATCGCAATGTTTGCCGGCAACCTGGGGGATGATCCATTTTTCATCGATGATATTCACCAGCGGCTGCACAAAATTATTGGTCTCAATCCCGCGGCCAAGGCGGCTGTCGATATGGCCCTGTACGATATTATGGGGAAGATGCTGGGCATTCCGCTCTACAAGCTGCTGGGCCTCAACCCGGAGCGCGCGGCATACACATCGTTCACAATCGGCATCGACACACCATCTGAAATGGCGAAGAAGGCTCTGCTGGCCAGGGAATATCCTATTTTGAAAATCAAGGTGGGCACGCGCCAGGACCTGGACATTATTAAAGCGATCCGCGATGTTTCTAGCGCCACGCTGCGCGTTGATGCTAATGCTGGCTGGACGCCGAAAGAGGCGATTAAGAACATTAATGCCTTCGCCCAGTACAACATCGAATTTGTGGAGCAGCCAGTTCCCGCGCACGACTTAGAAGGCCTGAAGCTGATACGCGACAACGTGCCACTGCCGATCATTTCTGACGAGAGCAGCATTACCGTCGATGATATTCCCAGGCTGGCCGGATGCGTCGATGGCATTAATATCAAGCTGATGAAATGCGGGGGAATTTATAAGGCGCTGAAGATGATTCACGTAGCGCGCGCGCATAACCTGCGGGTTATGATTGGCTGTATGATTGAAAGTTCGCTCTCGATCACGGCGGCGGCACATCTGACGCCGCTAGTTGACTATGCCGATCTTGATGGCAATCTGCTGATCTATGATGATCCCTACGAGGGCGTCAGGGTCGAGCAGGGCAAACTTATGCTGCCAAACAGGCCCGGGCTGGGTGTGAAGAAGCGGTAGTGTCTTGAGCCTGGCGCTGCTCCGGGCTGGAAGAACCGCTGATGTAGCACCAGAGCAGCGCCTGTGGGGATGCGTTATACCTGTTTTCTATTCTGTGTATAGCTGGGCGTGTTGCGATCAAGCCTCATTTTTTCCCAGGATGAATGCAATTGCTTGTGTCAGTGCTTTTGCTGGATCGTCTGGCAGGGCGCTGCTGCGCCAGGCGACAAAGCTATCAGGACGGACAAGCACAGTGCCCTCAGATGAGATGCCCAGCTTTTCCGACCCGGCGACATCCAGGTCGATACGATGGACTGCCAGTTCAATGCCCAGATGCGTGGCAACTGCTGCTGCCGCTTCTTCCCAGGCTGCTCCACCTGTCCCGATCAGCAGAACAAAGCGTCCATTGAAGAGATCCAGCGTGGAGATGCGCTGGCCTCGATGTTCGATCCACAGATGGGGTACGCGCGAGCCAGGCAGCCCATTCAACTCCAGGGGCTCCAGCAGTTCGAACTCATTCTGGGAGGCTCTGGCAATGTCTTCGGAGAGAATGGCCGCTGAACGATAGCGGTAGCCAACAATGGGATATGGGATCGGCAGCGGGTCTTTCAGATGCAACGTCTCGTTACCTCGCATTTCTTTCTCAAACAAAACCGCTGCCGGTCCCGTCATTGATTGCCCGGCGGCCAGTATGCCAACGGGATGCCGTTCCGTCTGATAGGTCTCCAGCAACTGTGGTGTGGCCTGCCTCTTGAGCACCATCGCCAGCTTCCAGGCCAGGTTCTGCGCGCTTTGAATGGCGGTATTGACACCCAGCCCGAGATAGGGCGGCATGGTGTGCGCCGCGTCACCCACCAGGAAGACGCGTCCCACCTGGAAGCGCTCGGCCACGCGTTGTACAGGCCGCCAATCCGCCATATCCACAACCTCAACATCCATCTCTGGTTTTCCCAGCGCGGCGCGAATCAGCTCTTTGCAGCGCTCAAAGGTATAATCCCGCGCAGACTCTCCTCGCGTGGGATCATAGGTAATGACAAACATGCCACGATCCTGATCGGTAACCAGGAACATCCCGCGTCCACGCTCACCGTTGATCAGAATGGCGTCGGCTTCGTGGCCCTGGATCAGCTCGCTCCAGTCCGCGCGAAAGTAGACAAACATCTGACACTCAGGCAGTTCTCCTAGCCCCCATGTAGGGATATCGAGCGCCTCGCGAATACCGCTCCGCGAGCCATCAGCCGCGATCAGATATTCCGCGTAG
>JAFMRP010000538.1 GCA_017354095.1 Ktedonobacteraceae bacterium | reverse complement strand
TCACCCAGGTAGAAGAGCGCCCAGCGCATACCGCTATACTCGGTCAGGTAGCCGGCCACCAGCTCAGACTCGGCCTCCGGCAGGTCGAAGGGCGAGCGATTCGTCTCGGCCAGACCGCAGGTGTAGTAGATGACGATCATCAGCGGCTGCACCAGGAAGAACCAGGCCCAGGGAGTGAAGCCCTCGAAGATGAAGTCCAGGACGGGATTGCCGGTTTTGTTCCAGACGTTCTGGAAATTCATGATCTGGACAAAGGAGATCGTACCAATGCCATCAGGACCAGTGGGATAGCCAGGCTGACCCACCAGGGCGCTGGTCAGCATGATGACACCAACCAGAGCCAGCACGAGAGGCAGCTCGTAGGAGATCATCTGCGCGGCGGAGCGCAGGCCGCCGATCAGCGAGTACTTGTTGTTAGAGCCCCAACCGGCCATAATCACGCCCACGACGTCGAGCGAGCTCATGGCGACGAGATAGATGATACCGGTGGCCAGGGCGCTGCCCGGCAGGCCGATGTAAGGCGAGAACGGCAGCACGGCAAAGGCCGCGATCACGGGAGCCATAAATACCGAGGGGGCAAGCAGGAAAACGGCCTTATCGCCCTTACTAATGTGAATATCTTCTTTCAGCAGCAGCTTGCCCACGTCGGCAACCGTCTGCAAGAGGCCCCAGGGTCCGGTATGCATCGGGCCAAGACGATCCTGCATCCAGCCCATGATTTTGCGCTCAGCCAGGATCAAGATGACCGCGCTGGTCATGATAAAGCCGAAGATGGAGACGAAAGCCACCACGTACTGCAAGAAATCCCAGGAGAGGATGCCATGCAGCAGCTGCTCCCACCATACATCGGCCAGCACTAGTGTAGACATAAGAATAACTCCGCTTAGATTTACCTATCGACCTCGCCGAGCACGATATCGATACTTCCCATAATTGCTATCACATCGCTCATCTTATGGCCGCGCAGCAGTTCAGGAAGAATTTGCAGGTTCACGAACGAGGGGCCGCGCAATTTCGCGCGCCACGGATACTCGCTGCCATCGCTGATAAAGTAGACGCCCAGTTCGCCCTTGCTACTCTCGACGGCGAAGTAGGTTTCGCCGCGGGGCGGGCGCAGCGCGATTGGTGTGCGTGCACTGATCGGTCCGCCGGGCATTTTATCGATGGCGACGCGGCAGAGGCGAATGCTCTCATTGATCTCCTGCATGCGCAGCATATAGCGAGCAAAGCAGTCGCCTTCCTGGCGTACCTGTACATTGACCGGCACCTCGCGATAGGCCATATAGGGACGATTGACGCGCAGATCCCAGTTGACGCCGCTGGCGCGCAGCATCGGACCGGTCAGGCCATAGGCGATGGCCTGCTGCTGGTCAATATAGCCGACGCCCTGGGTACGAGCCATAAAGATCTCGTTGCCGGTGAGCAGTTCGTCCAGCTCGCGCATATTCTTTTCAAGCTGATCCAGGAAGGCCTCGCACTCTTTGAGCCAGTTTGCGGGGAAGTCATGCAGCACGCCACCGACGCGCAGGTAGTTCACATTGAAGCGGCTGCCGCCCAGGGCCTCGAAGAGCGAGAGAATACCCTCGCGGTCGCGGAACGTCCAGAGCACAGGAGTGAAGGCACCCAGATCCAGGCCATAGGTACCGATAGCAACCAGGTGGCTGGCGATACGTTGCAGCTCATTGGTCAGCAGGCGGATATATTGAGCGCGACGTGGGACCTCAATCCCCATCAGCTGTTCGACCGCTCCGACATAGGCGGTCTCATTCAGCATGGGGGAGAGGTAGTCGGCATTATCCATGTAGCGAATGCCGCCCATGACAGGGCGATTCTCCAGGATTTTCTCGATGCCGCGATGCAGGTAGCCGAGCACTGGCGTACAGTCGATGACGGTTTCGCCTTCGAGCGTGAGCACCAGGCGCAGCACGCCATGTGTGCTGGGGTGTTGCGGCCCGAGATTGAGCAACATCTCTTGTGATTTTATCTCTTCGGCTGTATCACTCACCTGACCGGAGAGGCCGATATCGTGGTTAGTAGCCATAGCTTCCTCTATTGTTACTTCGATTGTTGGATCGATTTGCGCAGGCGCACGCCAAAACGGAATGACCATATCAAGGCCATTAGAACGCACATACCGGCATACAGAAAGCGATTCGCATCCGTCGTAAAGAAGGCAAACGAGATCGCCATTCCCCAGCAGCCCAGAGCGACCAGAGCATCCATAAACAGGTTCTGGGAGCGCTGTGACCTGTTCCAGGCCTGTACGCGCGCGGCACCTTTACTCTCAGTTTGCGTACTGGCCTCTGCGGGCTGCGGAGTGGACGCTGCCATTTTTACTCTTTTTTTTCCGCGTCTGTATGCTTTTGTTTTCGGCATGACATATACTCGTACGGAATGCTATTGTTCCCCTCCGGGAGCCGGCTCGTTCTCCGGGACATGCGAAGAGGTCTCTTCCGTATGGCCGGCAAACGCGTGACCGAAGGTCGGCGTACCTGGATGCAGGCGCTCTTCCTTTCCCTGGCCCAGTTTCTTCTGTACCACACGCTCCTGACCAACCTGTTGGAAGCGCCCGGAGACGGCCATATTGGGATCGACCTGTGTGGTCGCGCGCGGCTTGACGGTGAGTGGCACCTGGTGGAAGTTTTTCAGCAGGGGGTAGCCTTCAAAATCATCATCCAGCAGCATGCGCCGCAGGTCGGGATGGCCGGAGAAATGGATACCATACATATCGTAGGTCTCGCGCTCCAGCCAGTTTGCGGTTGGCCAGACCGAGACGACACTGTCAACGACAGGCTGATCGTGATCCAATTGCACCTTGATTTGCAAGAGTTGTCCACGCGTCGTGGAGCGGATGTGATAGACCGTTTCCAGGTGGTCGAGCATATCCACGCCAGAGATACAACTGAGCAGGTCGAAGCCAAGCTGATCGCGCAAGAAGCGGCAAACGGCTACCAGATTTGTTCTCTCGATATCGAGCGCAAGAAAATCGCCCGCGAGCGTTTTTGGCGCGACCGCATTCCCCGTAATCTGCGCGATAGGAGCAAGACCCCGCGCGAGCGCGGCGTTTTCGTCGCGATATCCAGTCGATGCTCCGGGCTGAGCGGTAGAACGTGGTACTAGATCCATCTGGTCACTCCCTTACGCCATGCATACACCAATCCGAGCGCGAGGACAAGGATAAAGAAAAGAATTTCGACAAAGCCAAAGATGCTTAATTTTTTAAAGATAACAGCCCATGCAACGATAAACACAATATCTACATCGAAGGCGACAAAGAGTAGCGCGAAGATGTAGAAACCGAGTGGATATTGAACCCATGCGCTACCGATGGGGGTTTCGCCAGACTCGTACGTTTGCAGTTTCTCGGGTGTTTTTTTATTGGGCGCTAGAAAACCCGCGAGCGTAGTCGCAACAATAACAAAGATGAAGCCCGCGGCAAACAGAATGCCCGCATATAAATACCCAACATTAGCAGGTGATGACACGAGTACGTCCTCCCAGAATCAGCCTCTGGCATTTCTGTCCAGAGGCTTGAAAAATGCTATTGTGATTATAGCACAGGGAAGGAAGGGCGACAATTTGACTAGAGGCGGGGTACCTGCACACTATCAGGCTTGGCAAGCGTCTGGAAGCCCGTCTTCCCCAGACGCTTCGTCGCTTCTGCCATATGGACGACAATCGTGCTGACGTTGTCCTCGCCTCCGCCATCGAGCGCGGCCTGGATCAGCCCATCGCCCAGCGATTCGAAGTTGGTTGAGGAGCGCTTCACCACATCCTGGATCTGGGGATCACGGACCATGTCCCACAGGCCGTCGGAGCAAAGGAGCAGCTTATCGCCCACCTGAAGCTGAACAACGAAAGAATCGACCTCTACAGATGGTTTTTCGCCCAGGCTGCGGTAGATCTGATTGCGTTTGGGATGGGTATAGATGTCATCGGGTTTGATGATGCCAGCTTCAACGAGGCTGGCCACAACCGAGTGATCCTGGGTGACTTTGGCCAGGCCGGTTGGTTCCCGATACAGGTAGGTGCGGCTATCCCCCACATTGGCTATGTAAGCAGTATCTTCAATAACCAGGGCCGAGGTAATGGTAGTACCCATATCGCCATGCTGCTGCATATTCTGCTGGTGGACGGCCATATTGGCGCTCTGGATCCCATCAACGAGCAGCTGCTGGAAATCGACTGGCTCACTGCTCTGCATTAAGCGCGGCAGCATATAATCAATGATCGTTTGAATAGCCAGGCGGCTGGCATCCTGTCCATTAGCATGGCCGCCCATGCCGTCGGCCACAACGAAGAGGCCGGCCTGTTGAGGCTGGCTGGCACGTATACCTTTGCCGGCAAAGATGCTATCCTCGTTCGGCTTAAATTTCCGCCTGATGCCGGGATTGGTGCGTGTCACTACGACGGTGCTCAGACGTTTGCCGCCGCGAGGGACAGCAGGCGCGGTCTTCTCGCCATTACTCGCGGAGGGCATAACGGTCGCGGCAGTTTGCATATCGACCAGGGGCCGGCTCTTCGCGCTCATATCAAGGGTTGGCTGATCGGCACTGGACATA
>JAFMRP010000064.1 GCA_017354095.1 Ktedonobacteraceae bacterium | reverse complement strand
TGAAGTGGATGAGCAGCAGATCCGGGTCATCTTCCGCGTTAGTCCTATGCCTTTTCCACCCTCTTCTGATGACGCCTCCCACAATTGGCAAGATTGTGGGAGGCGTGTATTGGAAACCGATCTATAACTTGCTGGAAGGCGATTTTGAGATCCTGGTGGTCAATGCCCATCATCTCAAAACCGTCCCCGGACGCAAAACGGATGTGAAGGACGCGGAATGGATCGCGGATTTGTTACAGCATGGGTTACTGAAAGCCAGTTTTATTCCTTCTGCTCCCCAGCGGGAGTTGCGTGACCTGACGCGTTATCGCACGCGGTTGACCGAAGAGCGCGCACGGGAAGTCAATCGCCTCCAGAAAACCCTGGAAGATACGAATCTGAAATTGGGAGATGTCGTTTCGGATGTAATGGGCAAAGCGTCCCAAATGATCCTGCACGCTATCGTGAACGGAGAGACGAACCCAGCCCGCTTAGCCGCTTTTGCCGTGGGACGAGTTCGCGCCAACCAGCAGGACCTGGAGGCTGCTTTAAGGGGAAAGGTGACGGCTCACCATCGGTTCATGCTGGGTGAGCATTTGAAGCAGATCGAAAGCTTGGATGCAGCCATCCGGAGGGTGAGCCAGGAAATCGCCCGGCGGTTTACACCTCCCGACGAGCCGCAAGGGGAGGGAACAGATGAGCCAGGGATCGTTCAGGACAGGGAAGCTCTGCTTGAAGCGTCCAGTCGGCTTCCCTGCGCGCAGGGGATGAACTGGCAGCAAGCGGTTGAGCGCATCGATGCCATTACTGGCATCAGTAAAGAAACTGCGCAAGGTATCCTGGCTGAAATCGGCATCGAGATGGCTCAGTTTCCCTCAGCACAGCATGTAGCGTCCTGGGCAGGCGTGTGTCCAGGCAACCACGAAAGCGCGGGCAAGCGCTTGTCGGGGAAGGCGCGCAAAGGCAATCCCTGGGTACGTCGGCTCCTGGTCCAGGCTGCCCACGCTGCAGCTCATAGCAAGAACACGTATCTGTCCGCTCAATATCACCGCATCGCGAGTCGGCGTAGGGCAAAGAAGGCCGCTCTGGCGGTCGCTCATAGCATTCTCGTCATCATTTATCACATCTTGCGCGACCGGAGCACCTATCAGGACTTAGGGGGCAATTATTTCGATGAACGCGATCGTCAGATGGTCCAGAAGCGTCTGGTCCGACGCCTCGAACGTCTCGGCTATCAGGTCGAGATTCAGCCGTTGGCTCAGGCTGGCTAATGCCCTGTCCGAGTCAGCGGGCAGAGGACTTTTTCAGAAGAATGGTTGGCGGCACTGGCAGAGAAATGCGCATCCTCCTGCTGATGAAACAGGCGGATGCGCCGATCTTCCTCAGGGTGGGTCATTTCCTGCTCCTATTTCCGTTCTCGAACCAGCAAGGTCCCGTCACTGAGATAGTGAACAGAATAAACGCGCAATCATGTAGCATTCCCTTCTCGCTGCTCTGATGCTGTCTCATTCATTCTACCAGATTCTCCCTCGCTTCGCATGTCCCGCCACGCTTTGCCTATGGGCGTCAGGTGGTCTATTCCTCGATCAAATGGTGGGTGTGCATCTCAGCAGAGAGGGGAATCTGGCAGACC
Source organism: Ktedonobacteraceae bacterium (assembly GCA_017354095.1). Classification (GTDB taxonomy): domain Bacteria; phylum Chloroflexota; class Ktedonobacteria; order Ktedonobacterales; family Ktedonobacteraceae; genus Bu33. The sequence goes on along the minus strand of JAFMRP010000064.1, from coordinate 9,661 downwards.
ACGTGAGCACATCAATACATGTCGCCGGACTTCTTTCCTATTCTATTCATAAGGGATTTGATTGATGCCATATATACATATATGATAGATGTAATTTCATTATAGCTACGTGTAACAGTCCGTAAGGAGTGCCTTGGAGGAGAAGGAGACAGATCCATTCGTTCGAGAGAAGTAACATGTATGCCATTTCCCTATTCCAAATCTTTGAAGAAGTTCGCCTTCTTGAGCGTGTTTGTCGCCCTGTGTATTACACTGGGAGTTGGATTCGCGCCTGAGCCATCAGCGATGGCAAGTACCGTGTCATCAGCGGCACCCAACCAGGGCAGGGTGATTCTGCGGGGGCGAAGTGATGTGCCGAAGATCGCATTCACTTTTGACGACGGTCCTCACCCCATCAACACGCCGAAGATTCTCGCTATTCTGCGCCAATACCATGTGCCGGCAACCTTTTTCACAGAAGGTAGATATGTGCAGCAATATCCCTGGTTCGTGAAGCAGGAGCTTGCCGCCGGGCATATCGTAGGGAATCACACCTGGGACCATCCTGAGCTGCCAACGTTGTCTCCCCAGCAGCAGACGCAGGAAATTGCCAGCACCTCAGCGATGATGCGGCAAATGACGGGAGTCACGCCACCGTTCTTGCGTCCGCCGTATGGAGAGCTCGATGAACCGGTCAAGCAAGAGATAGTGGCGAATCATCTGAGTACGGTCTTGTGGGATATTGATCCAAGGGACTGGTCATGTCCGGGCATCGAGTCAATCATCAATACCGTCCTTTCGAACGCACACCATGGAGCGATCGTACTGATGCATGATGGTGGTGGTGATCGCTCGCAAACGGTCGCAGCGCTGCCGGAGATCATTCAGGGTTTGCGGCAACGTGGCTATACGCTGGTGACCATATCACCGTTGTTGCGTTAAGATGTCGAGCGCGACCGCTGGTCGCGCTCGTTCGCTTCTAAGCTCCTCAGAAAGATATCCCCTCCTTGTCTCCTTCTCGATGCTTTCTGCAGCCCTTTATCGTCAGCCTGCCGTCAACTCGTTGCGCATCCCGTGGGAGTATATGAAGGCCTGCAAAAATAGTGGAACGGCTTGCACGCTCTTGGCATGGTTCGATCCCAACGATACATCGATCAAGAGATGAAAAGAGCACCGCACGACTACCTGCTCCGTTCCTTCTCGGTCAATCAGCCAGTTTGTCCTGGCAGTCAGAAACCACTGGACATCAAGAGCGCTTGCGTTTTGAACCTCTTCCACTAGGAGTCATCGTCTCGTGTCAGCATTCATGCCAGGTGGCTCACCATTGGATGAGACAAGGCTCATCTTCCTTAGCTTCTTCTCAATGAGATGCGATTGCCTTGCTCACTGTCTCCCCGTCGTTGACGAGGTCGCATGTATCAGGTATACTCATTCCATATAATGATACTCAGTATCAATAATTGCGGTCGACATCCGTGGAAATGGCAGGAAAGGTCCTGCCGGCTCTTGATGGAATATATTAGGTTGTGCTAATATCTTACTAGATTACTCGGATTTACACACACTGCGCTGGCGTGATCCTTCGTTTCGCATGATCACGAGAAGGATCTCTGACGCAGAGGGAGGAATAGTGATGGAACCATCTTTTCATACACCTGGACCTGCTCGGGATGAAGCACCGTTCGCGACTTCCCAGGATGCTCCTGTTGCTCTGCATCACGATGCAGAGCTCGCACATGCATGGGAAGGACTGCCTTTGGAATTAGTGAAAGGCTATATCACAGTCACCGGCTGCACCCTGCAGGACTATCTTGCGGTCTATCGCGAGCAGGCACAAGGAGCACATACCCCTCTCGCGGTGGTGTGTGACCTGACGCTCGCTCGCCTGAGGCGCGAGCAGCCAGCGGCGGCTGCGCTTCTCTGTGCCTGCTCGCTCCTGGGGCCTGAAGCCATTCCAGAGGAGCTTTTTACGCGGTCTCCTATGCTCCCTGATGTGGCCTTGCGTGAGGTGACGGATCAGCCGCATCTCTTGGATCAGATCCTGGCGACCCTGCAGGCCTATCGGCTGATCGAGCGGCTGCCATCTCCTCCATCACTGTGCATGTCCGGGCAGGTGCAATCGGTGCTGCGTGAGACCTTGTCAATAGAAGAGCAGCAGCGCTATGGTACATGGATGGTGTGCGCGCTGCATGACGTGATACGGTCGCTTGAGGATGAGGATGTACGGCACGTGCAACAGATCGCATGGCTCAGCAAACGATGGACACTGATGCTTCCTGAAGCTGCAGAGCTCTTTATCTGGGCTGCGGAACGTCTCTGTGAACAACGCGTGTATAGAGAGGCTGAGGCCTTGCTCCATCAAGCGTTGAACGTGTATCAGCGCATCCATGAGACCGCACATCCGGCCGTCGCGATGACCTTGTATCGTTTGGGCAGCTTGCACCAGCTCCAGCAGCACTATCGCGAGGCCGAGCGCTTTTTCCTGAGAACGAATCTCATCCGAGCACGGGTGCTGGGTCCCGAGCATCCGGATACGCTGCTGAGCCTCTGTAGCCTGGCTGATCTGTATGCAGCCCAAAGCAAACGCGAGGAAGCCGAAATCCTCTATCAGAAGGCTCTGACCAATAGTGGGGTGCTGCTGGGTCCTGAGCATCCCATCACGAGGTTGGCGCTTTCTCAGTTAGCCATCCTCTACCAACAATGGATCCTGGATCTCGATGCCACAGCGCCGTTCACCACGGCGAAGCTCTCCTACAAGCTGGCCTTTGTCTACGCGGCACAAGGCGTGTGGCACCAGGCGGAAATGCTGGCCCACCGAGCGCTGGAGCTTTCGGAGCGCATGGTGGGAAGCATGCATCTAGACACTGTTCAATGCATGGAGCAATTGGTGTTACTCTATCGCGAGCAAGCTAAAGTCTCCGAGGCACAAACGATGCTCCAACGCGTGCTGCGAGCGAGGATGGCCTTGTTAGGACCAGATCACCCAGATATCGCTGCCAGCTGCAATGCCCTGGCGGAAACCTACCTGGAGCAAGGCCAGACGGGGCGAGCCGCATCGCTGCTCCAACAAGCATTAGCTATCTGTACTGACGCCTTAGAGCCCACGGACCCTACGATGAGGATGGTTTTGGACAATCTGGCCACCGTGTATCGACGACAGGGAAAGTGGCAGCAAGCCATCTCGCTCATGGCGCGCCTGCCACTGCGTGGAGAACCCGACCACGTCCTGGCTCGCTCCGATGTGGTGGAGCTCCATGAGGAGTATCAGAACATTTTGCATCTTTTACGGCAAACGAGCAGGAAGAACGAGAAAGCAGGAAACAGATCGTATGATGCGTGAGACAGACGGAGCGTTGAGAACGCAGGATTCGGCGGAAGCACATCCTGGAGCGGTTGAGCAACGACCTTCATTACTGCGGATAGCAAGCGTTGATGAGGCCACCAAGGCGCACGCCTTTGAGCAGATGCGGCCGGATGTGGCAGCCTTGAACTTCTTGACCATAGGCAAGGAGCATCTGCAAGAGGCCATTGGCCTGGCGGAAAAGATCGAGCCAGCTCAACTCGCAGGGATGCTGACCACCATCGCCCGTACTCATGGGGAAGAGGGAAAGCTCTTGGTTGCGCAGATGCTTTCGAGCATGCGTTCGGAAGCCGCAGCATCGGTGGTCGCGTGCTGGAAAAAGCCCTCATTGGTCGCCAGCATCCTGGATCACCTGACGGCAGAAAAGCTCGGCGACCTCTTTCATCATCTGGACTGGCACCAGGTGCGACGCATCGCCACCAGGATCGATCCCCTCACCATCGCCGAGATCGCCGAAACGCATGGATCAGCTGGATTTGGCAAGAGAGAGACGCCTGGGCCAGGGGAACTCCTCCGCTCCAAAAAGCCCGAGGAAGTCCTGACGCATCTCGAGGGTCAGCCGGCGGAGAAGGTGATCATGCTGCTGAACTCCCTGGAGCCGAAAGCAGCACGGGAGGTCTTCGCCAAAATGCCTTTCACCTTGCCGGTGGAGCAACAGATCGAGATCATCGAGCAACTCCCGATCAGAGCCGCTGCCAGTGGCTTGGCGAGCATGAAGCCTGATATTGCGGCATCCCATCTGGAAGTGATGGCCACCAAAGAGATGGGGCGGGCTTCACGCATCCTCGGAGCCATGGATCGCAAAGCGGCAGCAGGCATCGTGAAAACCTGGGACTCAGAAACGGCGGCGCAGATCCTGCAGGGGCGACCGATCAAAACGATCGCGGAAATGGCGGGATACCTTTCGGCGGACCACCAGGCCAATCTGTTGCATGCCATGGGTGCGCACAAAACCGCCGATATCCTGGTGCATCGGGGCATGGAAGCAGCAGGGGAACTGTTGGGAGGCATAGCCGTTGACAAAGCGCTGCGCTTGCTCGATGGACAGCAGCCAGCCATGGTGGTCGAGCTCTTTGCGCAGGTGTCACTGAGGAAATCCGCGGAGCTTCTGCATGCCATGCCCATCGAACGGGCCGAAGCAGTGATGGCCTATCTGGGAGAACATGGCGAGAGGTGGTCGTGGCTCTCGGCTGCATTGACGGCTAAAAGCGCGGAAATCGAGGTCGATCGTCATGCCAGCCATGCCAAGCGCTGGCTGCGCAAGATCCGCGCCTCCCTCAAAGATATGGGGGCCGGAGAAGCGATCGAGGACCCGGCAGCCAAGCGTTTCTTGCTGGAGACGGTCCAGCCTTCCCTGGCGGGTGGGATGGATGGCTCTGCCTCCACGCTGGCACCGCTGTTTTCCAGCTTCCTGGTCACACGTGATCCGTTTACAGCGTTTCGTGTGGGCATGGCGACGGCGCTTGGCGGGGGGATCAGCATGGCGATGGCCGAGATGGGGTCTGACGATGGGGAGCGAACAGGACGGGGCAGTGCGATGAAGCGGAGTCTGTACATCGGGGGATCCACCTTTCTCGCGGCGGCGTTACACACGCTGCCCTTTCTGATCTCCAACTTCAACACAGCCTTGTTAACAGCAACGTTGGTCACCGGAGGAGAGCTTGGTGCCTTGACAGCGGTACGCAAGCATTTCTTCGGAGGCACCTGGCGGAACGCAGCGGGGTTGGTGATTGGCGGGAATGCCGTGTCGTTCGCAGCCGCCTGGTTACTTGGTGGAGCATAGGTGGAGGCAGGCTCAAGAGAGCACACCCAGTGACGATGCACCCTTTCCGGCTACCAGTTCGATTGGTGGTGGTGGTCTGGAACAACAGGCGATCGGTTGGTTTCAGACCAGCAGGGAAGATGCTACGCGAGATCGCCTTCGAAGGTGAGCTTGCCAACCAAGCTGTTCCCTGGTTGATGAGCTTCTCATACAGGTCGACGAGCAGCCAAATCCGTCCGGTGGCTGATGGGAGGGAGCCAGCGCATCTCATCGGAAAGGACTCACATGAGACGAGTGGCTACGGCGTTCTAAAGCGTAGGCAGAGCCAGAGACACTGCCGGCATGGAAGGTCTCGGGAGAGCAGCAAGGAAACGGGGAGAGAGGATCACGTTCTCGCTGCTCTTCTTGTGGCGCGGCGTTCATGCGAAACGGGCATGTTCGGCAAAGGTCAACAAAGCGGGATTGATGAAGAAGCCGGTATCACAAGCAATCCCGATCAAATAGTGGGTCAATTGGAATCTCTCTTCGTGGAAAGACTATCAGCGCTTTTCTTGGTTGGTGTCTGCCGCGCTTCGACAAAAAGCAGCACAGTGGACCAGGTTTGCCCCTCCATCGTATCTGGTGATGGAGACACGTCAATCCTTCATCGATCTACCAGGGGGTTCTGCACGGTTCTTCCTGAGATGATGAACCAGCTGCCGTGCCTCCTCCACGATGGTGGTGTGATGCGTGGTCGAGCTTCTCGTCTCGGTCAACTGAATGGTGGCTTCAGCACTCCCTCCAACCGGTTTGGCCACCCCTTCCAATAATTGCCCAACGAAGCGCGTGGATTTCGACGCTTCAGGGTGATTGAGCATTTTGAGCATCGGAATGGCCGCAATCAACAGTAGCAACGGTGGTTCGAGCAATTCAAACGCCCATGCTAAACCAACCCCACCGTAATATCCAATGGTCCGTGGCCAATCGATCTCGATGGGACCGATACGACTGGCCATCCCCAGGTTTTGCTCACTTACGTCGTATGCTTCGGCCATATCCTGTACTCCTTTGCTTTCTCCTGAACAGACCCGATCGGTTTGGCGTCTTTCACCCCACCACGCTGAGAGCAGCTCTTCCATTGGCTCAAGCAGCCCCAAAAGTAATCTCATCATCTCAGCAAGCAATCAGAGATTACTGGTAGCATAGCGCCTCCATGATGAAGCAGCAAGCACAACGGGAAGGAAGAACCTATAGGATGCGCAACGCCGGCGTTAATACATATCCTTCCCATTGCTCTGGTGTTTTTTTATGCTACCAGATCGTCCCTGTTTTCGTGCTTCACGCAGCCCTCTGCCGCCGACTATTGAAGATACAATGGGTGACGGAGCGGACGCTTCTGCTCGATGAAAGAGGAACAGCGAACAATGAGGACGCGCTTGCACGCCGTAAAGGGCCAGAGCACCGTATGCACAGTCACTAACCACCTGGGAGAGCCCATTGATCCGGTATCTTTGATCTGGTTGTTGCGTTGAATATACTGGGTATGACGACCACGGCCTCCTGTGAGGGACCTCTCGATCATGGGACCGGAGCCCCATCTGTTGCTATTGCAGCGCCGGTTGGTGAAGAAGGGGAACATGGCCTGCTTCCAGCAGAAGAGATTGATGCCTTCTATCGCAAGGCATTCGCGCTGCAGCAGCAGGTCGGATGCAAACACGAAGAGATGCGGGTTCGTCTGACGGAGCACCTCACGTGCTTTTCTGCTCGGCGCCATGTCTCTTTCACCAGCACCTCGTGATCCAGGATGTGGTCGTTCAGCATAGGGGCCGCCCCATGTGTTTGGAAGAGCTAAGGCGTCGGATCACTCTCGCTATGAACGCCAGAGCAACGTGTTCCGCATCTGCTGGCCTATAATGAGAAGAGCTCTGCTTACAGACGTGGTACGACATTCATCGGGCAACTAGAGACTCATCAACCAGAAGCATGAACGCAATGATAGAGATGCCTTTAAGTCATAATGGTACTATTCGTCTGTGCCGGACGAAAAAGCGTGACAAGCTGCTCCATGAAAAGTATACTGGCGATCGTTTGAAGAGCGCCGATCTTTCAGGCGTGCCTCTTGAAACGCCCATGTGGAGCAAGTGGAATGCGTTCTCATGGGCCGTGCGGCTTCCTGAACTTGCTTGCGTCACTGATGGATGACGCTGTCAGAAGTTCGCTTGCCTGTTCGGAAACTGTCGCTCCTTTTTCCTCTTTTCTTTTTTATAGAAGTAGTGGAATGGTTATCATGTTACGTACCTGATAAAATAGACAGTGGTCAAAGAGAGAAGGTACGAATCCATGACAAGCAAGCGGAAGCAACATACACAGGAATTCAAGTTCAAGGCCGTGCTGGAGAGCTTCCAGCGGGACACTACCATTGAAGCAGTGTGCCGAAAGTTCGGAGTGCCTTCCTCGGTGATGAGTCGATGGAGGCAGGAATTCCAGCAGTATGGTCCATCGGCTTTTGAAGGCAAACGCCGTGAGCAGGACAAGCCTGCGCCAGGAGAATCGCCAGAAGAACTCAAAAAGATTATCGGCGAGTTAACAGTGCAGAACGAACTGCTAAAAAAATCCCGCGGGCTGTCGGGCCATTGAACACGCATCAGAAGGTAGAACTGGCACGCCAAATCTGTGCTTCCGACGGCCCGATCAATAAAAGCCAGCTCGCCCGAACCCTGGGCATTGCCCGCAGTAGCCTGTATGTGCAGCCAAAACGAGAGAAGCTGGATAAAAAGCTGGCTGTGTGCATTGAGCACCTGCACGAACAGGATGATACGATGGGGCACCGCAAACTCGCTGTGCTGCTTGGGACCGGGAAAAATCGTGTCAAACGCGTCATGCACAAATATGGGATCACCGCCCGACGCAAACGCAAAAAGTATGTCTACCCTGGCAAGGCCAACCAGGTCGCTCCCAACCTACTGCTCAAGCCAGAGGAGATCGAGGGGAAAGAAATGGTGTTCTCCGATATTCTGGAAGTGCGCCTCGGCGATAGGAGCAAGGTGAGAGGATGCTTTGCTTTGCATAAAGGCACACGCGCCATCCTGGGAATGGCTTTTGATTACCATATGCGAGCCGATCTGGTGACCGACGCGATCCAAACCATGACCTTCCAAGCACCGGGGGCAGTCTTTCACAGCGATCAGGGCAAACAGTTCGGGGCTGAGCAAACCCGCCATCTGCTCTTGCAAAAAGGGTTTGTGCTCTCCATGAGCCGAGCAGGTACACCGACCGATAACGGCTATGCCGAGCGTTTTGGTCGGCACATTGAAGCTGGCTGTAGCTGAACGCTATCGCTATCAGAGTCTGGGAGCCTTTCTGCGTGCGGCTGAGAACTGGATCAATTTTTATAATCATCACCGTCCCCATGAGGGGTTAGGCAATCTTTCTCCCCAGCAATACGCCGAGCAAGTGGCTTTGGAGAAGATCCCCTCGATTACCTTCGTGTAGTGTCTATAGAAACAGGTACTTTACACCACCAGACCTGGTTCCCTCATTCCCTTCTATTCGTGCGAGATGCAGATGTGTCTCTGGCGGCGTTTCTCCATCTCTCATGTTTCCTTTATCAATCGCTCCAGACATAGCTAGATCCACCTTTCTATTGTTAAGAGGTTTCTTTACATGCTCAATCCTAAGTAGGTGATCTTAATTTATTTTACACATTCTATATTTCACCTCTCAATGCTCGCGCAATAAATGAATCTGCCGCAGAAGTTGTTTCTGGCTGCTTTGTCGCAGCATCATCAGTTTTCCCCTGAATTTCCTCTGGTAGTGTTATGCTCGGGGTGTCAAGGCCTGCCAACTGCTCGAAGGCGATTTTTTCGCCTCTTCTGAGATAATAATCTGCTTGTTTATATTCTTGCATTACTCCTTGCACTTGCTCTGCTTCTACTTTTCCTCTGAGTAGCCCGTCCATTGTTTCTAGATATCTTGCTTGGACTGTCTGGTAGTGTGCTGCTTCGGTTACGGTCTTCTTACTTACTTCGTTAATATCTACTCCAAGATGCCCTGCTGTTTGCTCATTAAGCGTTCTCATCTCGGTATCATAATGTGTCACATTTTGCTGGATATTGCTGAAAGTCTCCGTAATACTGTGATAGCCCTCCAAATGCGTATTCAATATCTGCCTTGTTCCGGTCTCTCGTTGATGCCAATGTCCCTCCCATTGGTTATCTCGATGTCCTAGAACTCCTGAGATCTCAGAGCGCTTCAGTCCTTCCGCCGGTCCCTCTGGTTGCGCTGTAGCACTATCGCTAATCCCTAACCTTGCTACGTTGGTTTCTTCTAGAGGCTTTGCAGCCGCTTCTCCAGTTCCCCCTGTGTTTTCTAGATGGTGCCCACCGATATCAGATCCCATTGGTCTTGTATCCCCCTAATAATTTTTATGTATATAATACTATTGATGTCACGGTAATATTTCTCAAATTCCTCACCTTGCCACGACGCGGTTTCCTTGTAAAGGTTGTTATTAGATGGCACGGTTTTTTGATAATTATCTGACGTACATTTCTCATGGTTTCCTCAATGGGTGAACCTTT
>JAFMRP010000537.1 GCA_017354095.1 Ktedonobacteraceae bacterium | reverse complement strand
GCGTTCCAGTAAGCGCAATCAGCACAGCCATGTTCAAGTTGTCTGCTTTAAGGGCAGTGTATGAGCAGCCTGTCCTGCATAACGACACATATCTTTTGACGGGTATGCTGCCGGTGGAGACGTCCGAGCAATTCAGGAGAGAGCTGCCAGCATTCACAGAGGGTGAAGGTGTGTTTATGGTGCAGCCGAGCGGGTTTCTCAAAATAGAGGGCACGTTCCCCACGAGGAAGCGGATGGATCATAATCCGCTCAATCGGAAGGAATATCTGCTCTATGTTCAGGGTGTGCGTTGAGGTGAGACGGCCACCCACGTTCCCAACAAGAGCGCGCGGCTAAGGGCGGTGGCTCGTCAGTCAGGAAGCACCACCAGGTGCAACTGATGCAGGTGTACAGGATCGGCGACCACATTGATGGCGACGATCCTGTCATGCCTGATGGTGAGACATAGGAGGAGCAGTAGCCCCTCCTGCGGGGTCATAACGATTCCCACCGTTCCGTCCACCAGCACCGGTTGTGCGAACCGGGTGCGTCCCAGGAGAAGCCTGGCTGCCCTGGCTACCCTGGCTACAGCCTGCGCACCATGGAGTTCCCTTGCCGCGCCTCGGGACACGGCTGCGCGGTCGGATCTGAGCACGACATCTGGATCGAGCACGGCCAGCAGTGCGTCGAAGGACCCTTCGCGCGAGGCGGCGAGGAAGGCATCAACGACTGCTCGCTGGGAGGCGAGATCGGTGTCTTGCCCTATTGCCGACCCTCGCACGCGGCGGCGGGCGCGGCTGGCAAGCTGCCTTGTCGCCGTCGGGGAACGCTCCACGATCGGAGCAATCTCATCGAAGGGTACACTGAAGATATCGTGCAGGACGAAGGCGAGGCGCTCGGCGGGAGCAAGCGTGTTCAGGACCACCAGCAGCGCCAGACCCACTGAATCGGCAAGCTCCGCGTCTTCTTCGGGGTCAATCCCGTCCTCGCGGCTTGTGATGGGCGCGGTCACGGACGCTTCCAGGGACTCCTCGCGCCGCGCACGACGAGCACGTAGCATATCGAGGCACACCCGTGCGATCACCGTCATCAACCATGCGCCCAGGTTCGCGATGCTGCTGGGATCAGAGCCACTCAAGCGCAACCAGGTCTCCTGCACAGCATCGTCCACCTCGTCGAACCGACCCAGCAGTCGATAGGCTACCGCCCGCAGGTTGGAGCGCTCGGCCTCGAAGCGCTGTGCTAACCAGGTATAATCGTTCATCGGTCACATTCCTTCGTTTTGTTTCGTCGAAGTAATGACGAAGAAAACCCTATGGATGTGACGAGGAAACGCACCTCTGCCTTCACCGCCGTACGGGAGATCCGTCAAGATCAACCTGAAACGTCAAACAACAGATGAGATCCTCGTCTAGACATGGAGACATCCTGACGAAGGGACGACATCAAAAGGAGATGAATGATGCAACAACGAATGCCCAACCTCTCAAAGGTCTTTCCTGGGACCGCTCAGGGTTTCCAGGCGCAGGTCAAGGCGATACAACAGGGCGGCGGAGTGCCGCCGGAGCTCCTCGAACTGGTCCACCTGCGCGCAAGTCAGATCAATGGCTGTAGCTTCTGCGTGGACTACGGCGCGCGCAGTTTGAAAAAGGCGGGCGAAACCAACGAGCGCCTCTTCGCCGTGGCGGCCTGGAGGGAAGCGCCCTACTTTAGCGATGCCGAACGCGCCGCTCTCGCGCTCACCGAAGCCGTCACCCGTCTCGACCCCGCCGACCCGGTGCCCGACGCGATCTGGGAGGAAGCCAGCCGGCACTATGACGAGAAGGGGCTGGGCGCCATCGTCTATATGACCGCCCTGACCAACCTCGCCAACCGCGCCAACATCGCGATAAGGCAGGTTGCGGGAGAGTTGTGATCTCAGACCTCTCCGAACTCCTGTGATCAAGGGCAGAAGTTTGGAGAGGTTTTTATTTAGCAGTTAGTCGAGTACGGCGGAGGGGCAGAGGTTAGCCAGGGTACATTGCTTGCACAGGGGCTTGCGGGCCTGGCAGATGGCGCGTCCGTGATAGATGATGCGGTGAGGAAGTCCAGACCATTCCTGGCGCGGAATGAGGCGCATCAAGTCCTGCTCGGCCTTAGTGGCATCGTCGTGTTGTGTCCAGCCGAAGCGGCGGGCCAGGCGGCCAACGTGTGTATCCACGATGAAGCCTTCTGTAATAGCAAAGGCGTTGACCAGCACCACATTGGCAGTTTTGCGCGCCACACCGGGAATTTTGACCATTTCGGCCATAGTGGACGGCACCTCGCCAGCATGGTGGTCAAGCAGATACTGACAGGCAGCGCGCAGGGTTCTGGCTTTGTTACGGTAGAAGCCGGTTGGTTTGATATCCTGCTCCAGCTCTTCCTGGTTCACGGCCACGTAATCTGCGGCGGAGCGATATTTCACAAAGAGTTGTTTTGTGACGGCGTTGACGCGTTCATCAGTACACTGGGCCGCGAGAATGGTGGCGATCAGTAGTTCAAACGGTGTGGAGAAGTCCAGTTCGTAGCGTGCCACAGGGTAGAGCTTGGTCAGTTCTTGTATGATACCGTTCACCTGCTGCTCTGAGCCGGGGGTGGGTTTATTTGTTTGCGATACCTGTTCCATGAGCGTCCCTTTCTTTCATAAAAGCTGTTTGATTGGTTATTCTTTTGCGAGGTTGCTCTAATGGTATATGTTAGTTGCATTGTGGCGGTTTGTGTGACCTTTGTCAATTAGCAATAAGTTTCCTATGCTTAAGGCTTCTGCCATGTGAGAAGGTAGCGCCAGAGGAGGAGGCGACGGAGGCGGGCACCGGGCAGGTGGATTGAAACGGTTTTGTGGATCTCGCGCAGGGACATGTTTGCGGGCTTGACCGGCGCGCCACTGGAGGACCATCCACGCGTGAGGGCGTAGAAGGTGTTGACCGGAGCCGCGACGACGGAGACAGCGGTATCGGCCAGGCTGACTTCGCGGAACAGGCCGAGCACCGCCAACACGCCGCCGGGTCGCAGCAATGAGGTTATCTTTTCAAGGGCCTGCGCGAATGGCATGTGGTGGAGCGAGGCGGTGGCTGTGATGAAATCGAACTGCTCCTCATCAAAGGAGTAGCGCATGAAATCAGCCTCGATGAAGTGGATCGATTGGTTGCCTGTCTCAGTTCGGGCTCGCTCGATCATGGCGCAATCACTGTCGATTCCTGTTACGGTACCGTCGAGGCGATCTGCCAGGAGTCGGGCGAAGCCGCCATCGCCACATCCAATGTCCAGGGCATTCTGACAATGAGAGGGGATCTGACGCAGGAGCAGATTTCTGTAGTGTTCGTTATGGTTGTAGCGAGGCATGTGGTTTTTCCTCACAGGTTCGGTATTTTTGCACGAGATTTCGTCAGCATTCTTTAACACGTTCTTGTTACTGTTGTCAAGCGCCTGAGTGCCGTGGTCATGTTCATTGATAATTTTTTAAAGATCATCAGTTCTCCTGCTTTGCGCCTTTTACGGAAACCTTGAGAGGGCAAGAGGGTAATGTCCTCTCGGGCGGCTGGCGATCGGACGGGGAAGGCCCGGGAAGCGTAGTATATGATGCCACTATGACGCACGCGGGTGAATGGCAAATAACGGCTACAACCAGAATCATGCAATTCATGAGTTGCCGCAAGGTGAGGAGGTACGCGAGCAAAGCAAACGTTATCATCAGAATGGCCATAATAGCTAGAATTTCCAGGCTCATCGGTATACAATATATGTATTCAAATATATACTGAGAGGATTCTGACGTATGACCATTCGTATCATCCAGGTAGGTATGGGGGGCTGGGGAAGGAGCTGGCAGCGAAATGTTGTTGGCAAGAGCCGAGAGGTTGAGCCGGTGGCATGGGTAGAGGTGGTACCTTCGATCCTCGAACTGGCGCGTAATGAGCTTTCCCTGCCAGAAGAAAGAACCTTTACTGACCTGGCAGAGGCACTGGCTCAAGTTGAGTGTGACGCAGTGCTGATTACCGCGAACCTAGTGGGGCATATTCCTTCCGCGATTACCGCGCTCAAGGCTGGTAAGCATGTGTTGATGGAGAAGCCTTTTGCCGCCACTGTCGCCGAGGCGCAGACGGCTGTTGAGCTGGCAAAGCAGCAGCAGCGCACGCTCATGATCAGCCAGAACTATCGCCATTATCCGGCGACACAGGCGGCACGGGAGCTGCTGCGCTCTAGCGAATTGGGGCCGGTGGGGAGTGTGCAGATTCAATTCCGCCGCTACTCGACTGGCAATCCGAAGCACTTTCAACTCTGGCACCCGCTGCTTGCTGACATGGCCATTCATCACTTCGATATGATGCGCTACATTCTCGGGCAGGAAGCCAGCCAGATTTACTGCAAGGCCTGGAATCCGGCCTGGAGCGAATTTGAGGGCCCGGCGTCCGCGGTGGCGGCCATTACGTTCCAGGATGGGGCGGTGGTCAACTATAGTGGAAGCTGGGTCAGCACGGCTCCGCAGACGCATTGGGGGGGCGAGTGGCGATTTGAGTGTGAGAAGGGCGAGGCCATTATGCGCAGCCGTGATGATAGGGAGCCTGAATACCTGGCGGTTCGTCTC
>JAFMRP010000536.1 GCA_017354095.1 Ktedonobacteraceae bacterium | reverse complement strand
TAACGCAAGCGTATACTCGCCACACGGACGAGACAACCAAACGAGAGGGCAAGATGCCTCTCCTTTCGAGGTAGGCGATGAAGGTCCATGAGCAACAACCACCGCCATTCCAGGCAGACCACCATCATCCGTGGTGGCGTTCCCCCTGGCTGGGCTATCCGTTTGCGGTGCTCTTTGCCGCCGCAGCCTTTGTGATTCCTCTCTCTGAGCGATCGTTGGGCATTCCAAATATGTTTGTGGAGCCGCCATTTGTCATTGCAACGTTTCTGGTGGGCTGGTTCTGGGGCATCGGTCCCGCGCTGCTGGCGTTACTGCTTGAGATACTTGCGTTAGATTACTGGATTGTCCCTCCTTTAGGAGGTATTCGCTTTTTCCTCTGGCCTGAGATTGCATCCTTTGTGCCGTTTATGCTCATCCAACTCCTGATTCTGGTTCTGATTGTGGTCCAGAAACGCTATCAGCAACAGTTGCTCCACGCCAGCCGAGCAGCAGCTCACCACGCTGAGGAATTGGCAGAGAGCAATGCTCGCCTCCAACAAGCTGATCGCATCAAAGATCAGTTTCTTTCGATGGCTTCTCACGAGCTCAGGACGCCCGTGACTCGTATTCAGGGGTCGGTACAATTGCTCCAGCGCCGCTTGAAGCGGCACAGCGAGCAGCATCCGGAATGGCTCCCTCTGTGTGACGCTCTGGATGCGGTGGTAAGACAAACCCAGCAACTCACGGACCTGACCAATACTATGCTGGACATCAATGCGTTACGCTCCGGAAAGATCCCCGTATGTCTGACCCCCTGTGATCTGGGTAACCTGTGTCAGCAGGTGCTCGAAGAACAACGATCCCAGACCGATCGCTCGATCGATGTGCACGTGCCTGCTGATCCGGTAGAGGTGTCCGTCGATGCTGGACGGTTCTCTCAGGTCGTGCGCAATCTGGTCACCAATGCCCTCAAGTACTCCCCCGCAAACACGCCCATATGTGTGGAGATCAACCAGAGGCCAGGAGAAGGCATCCTGATGGTGTCCAATGAACGTCCGGTGCTTTCCCAAGAACAGGTGCAGGCGCTTTTTGAACCCTTTTATCGCAGTCCGGAGGCGCGCTCCTCTGCGATCCCTGGATGGGGGCTGGGGCTTGCCATTTGTCAAGCAATAGTGCTGCAGCACCATGGGCGCATCTGGGTGGAGTCTTCGGAGGAAAAGGGAACCACCTTCTTTGTGGCCTTACCTCTGCTCACGGATGCGGAAGGTGCATAGCCCAGAAATGCGCTCTCGTGGCAAGGAGACGTCACCAGACACCAGCATTTCCATCGACAAGCGGGCGAGAGAAGAAGAGAGATCTGGAGCGGTTTCTCCCGTCACGTTTCTGATGGTGCTCACTTGTGTAAGAACCGAAATGTAGGCATATCAGCATCAATAGTGAGCAGCACCACCATTGACGATGGGTCTCCATCCTTGAGGATACCGTTGGCGAAATCAAAGCTCATCAACCGAGTAGTAAAGGAGCGAGACAACCAGGGAGACGTTTGGTAAAATGCCAGCAAGTGTGTAGAGAAAACGACGATGAGTTTGCAAACATGGGAAAAAGATGTCATTGAAACCTGAACCGATCGAAGAAGTTCCAGCAGAGACAGCTCGTATTGCTCGTGCGGCTTATCCGAAGGGGAATGTGTACTTGCAGTTACGAGACACCTCTAAACGCGTGGCGAAGATCATCCACTTGCCTGCCTTCGTATAATCTGGAAATTGCCCAGGCTTTCTCATGGCCAGAAGCCACTTCGTATCGGTCACCTCAGAGGGAGAGCGGGTATCGGGAGGAATGAACGCGAGGAATCCATCGGTTTGCACTTGCTGGTAGAAATTAAATAGAATAGTCATCTCTAACAGCGTATACTCTGGCAAGGGATCGCCGGAGATTTCGGCCTGCATACGAGCCAGTTTCTTTTCTGTGGCAAAAAGGGAGAGCGGATCAGACCGTGCCAGATCTACTAACACATGGAGATCCAGATCACTCCATAACTCAACAGAGCCAAACGCCAGGTCGTCTTGCCAATCATTTTCCAGGCGCGCGAGCCGCTCCTTGAACGGCTGGAAGGGTTCTGATCCGGGTCGCTTTGCCTGTTGTTGGAGGACTTCGCGTATCACGTAAAAAGCAATGAGCCAACGAGATTCCTGAGTGGTAAGGCCGCTTTGCTCGTCAAGGGCCTGACCTTTTGCCTCGTCTTCTCCGTCCAGTAGGTAGGCCTTGATCTGCTCATGGACAGGAATGTATGCCAAATCTGCGGGGTGAAAAACGTAATTAAACCCAGCCTGGGTAAGTTTCGCACCAAGTGGTTTCCATTGCTTGAGTAGAGAAACAGCTTCTTGATCCTGCATCACCAACACCTCCACTCCACATGGTTCGTTTCAGAGAGCTCTGTTCATCTCTCTTTTCAGGATACCACGAACATGCAGGAGAAGACAACAACCAAGCTCTTACATGACAGGGCTTTCCCATGCTCCCACGCGCCGCCTACGGCGGCGCGCAAAAAGGAAGAAAAGAGGTTTTCGGGGCACCCCGATCTCCGGAAAAGGACTGCTGCCCTCTGCACTCCCGCTCAGCTTTCTCGCATGGGAACGTCCTGTCTTCCATGACTGTTCCTGTGGAAAAGGATCTGTGGGTATCAACCAACAGATCCCTTTGTCGATGCTCCATCTCACAGCGTGTTTGCTCCACGGTTCTGCACTGGATGGGAGACAGCTTCTGCCTCACCCCTGAGCCGCCCGTCCGGGATGTTTCAACAGGAGAAAGGCGACCAGTGCCATCGCGAAGGAGAGGGCGACTCCAATGGCGAAGGTCGTCTGTGGCGTGACCCAGGGGCCAACGAGGGCCTGAGCCAACGGGCCGAGCATGACAGCCAGTGAGATGGCTGACCCACGCATGCCCATGACCTGACCACGATTGTCGCTGGTGGTGGCCCCCAGATAGATGCTGCCCATCGCCGGCTCGACGAAGGCGCTCCCCAATCCTGCCAGGACGGTTCCCGCTATCAACAGCGGATAGAGGGGGGCTGCGAACATGAACACGTTGAGCGCGCCAAAGAGCAGACTGCCGATAATGATGAGCGGCTTTTTCGGCAGCTTCTCTGAGAGACGGCCCAGGAAGAGTGGGAAGACCGCCAGGGCTATCCCATAGGTGCTAAAGAGCATACCATATTGCGCGGTGCTGTAGTGGAGTACCTTCTCAAGGAAGAAAGGGTACTGCGGGAACACGAAGGGGTAGGTGAAAATCATGCCGAAATCAATGATCAGGAATGGAGCCACGAGCACGACCAGGCTGGTGAAACGCAACTCCTTCGGCTGGTGGACCTTCGCCGAGCGCCCATGATGCGCTTTTTGCGCTCTGGCCTCTTGTCGCACCTGCTCTGGCAGGGTTTCGGGTACCAGGAAGATGGAGAGCAGAGAAGCCAGGAGCGCGATGGCAGCCGAGAGCAGGAAGGGGCTGGTAAAACCCAGTGTTTGAGAGAGGAAACCACCCAGGCCAGGACCCAGAGCGAACCCGACGGCCTGCGCGGTCGTGTGGATGCCGATCCAGCGCCCTTGTTTCTCCAGAGGAATGGTGTCGCCGATCATCGACATGGTAGCAGGGGAGAGTCCTGCCAGCAACATGCCCTCAACAAAGCGGATGGGAATGAAGAGTAGCGGCACATTTACCCATGCCAGCAACAGGTTGGTGACGATAAAACCAGCCAGGGAGATGAAGAGGATCGGTTTGCGACCAATGCGACCAGACCAGGTGCCCATGGGGGTACTAAAGAGGAACATCCCCAAACCGAAAGCCCCTTCCATCAGAGCCAGTGTCTCCGGTCCCATCCCCAGAGCCTGCAAGCGTTGCGGGAAGACAGGAAGGATAACGGCAAACCCGGTCATCATCAGCGTGACACAGCCGATCAGGAACCAGAGTGCGGCTGTGATTGATCGCTCTTTTTTGGCAGGAGGAGTTGAGACAGAGAGCGCGCTCATCCCTTGCTCGAGAGAGGAGGTGACTGTTTCGCGTTCGAGAACCACGGTACTCATGGGGTTCATCCTTTCCGGTCTGGAGAAGTGAGCGACAACCCGGTGGTGAAATAGCTTCTCTCATCGCGTCCCGCTGGTTGTGCTTTTCCTTCTCTTGTCTATTACTTGCATTTTGCAAGTATCTTCTCTCTCTCTCTATTCTTTCTGATCTTCCTCAAACCGGAAATCACGAGGGGGAGATTCAAAATGAGCATGATCACCCGTTTTTCGCCGCTTCACGCAGGTGGCAGTGGGGAATAGAGCCTGATATCTCGATGGTTGATGAGAGCACTTCGTGGGAGAGCTCATGCTTTCTCTTCTTCCTCTCCCCATGTCAAGGAGTATGGAATACCCAGTCTGGCAAAATGAGGGAACCCTGGACACACTGTTCTATGAGGCGCTTTTTTTGTGCCCGTGAGAGTCGCTTGATGGCATACTCGGCTCGGAGCGCATCGCCTCTGCTCAGAAAGGACCAGGAGGCCAGAAGGGTCACAGGAAGACGCGAGCGTGTATATTTGGCGCCTTTTCCCGCGTTGTGCGTGGCAATTCGCTTGTC
>JAFMRP010000535.1 GCA_017354095.1 Ktedonobacteraceae bacterium | reverse complement strand
TTACGTGCAAGTGCCCGCACTGGATAACCACTCTGGCGCAAATGGGCTACAATATGACGGCCAAGATAGCCAGTTGCCCCGACAACCAGGACGGGAGATGACGACGAAACCGCTCCTTTGGTCTTTTCAACCATCACTTACTTCTTTCCTCAAATAACTCGACAGATGCCATAATAATAACTGACTAGTCAGTTATTATTATGGCTGGAAATATGCCAAAAAGCAAGTGACTTGAAAAATAACACGGCAAGAAGGCGATGAAACTTCGTGCTACCCCTATCCCCTGAACAAAAGCCCTGTCGCTCTCACTGTTTTGTGCAGCGAGAGCGACAGGGGGTGTATGTTCGATCTACTTACCCGTTGTCTTCGTGTATCCACAGCCGCATCTCGCCCGGCTGGCGATTATCCCAGGCGTAATAAGGGATTGCTACGAATGTCAAGGGACGACGCCTGGCGGGGGCCGCGCGATACAGATCTTCGCTCCAATCCCCCGTCTCCAGCACGGCAGCATTGCCCCGCACGACAGCAACACCCCCCAGCAGCTCCGCGTCAAAATGGCTCTCCAGCTCAGCCGTCGCTGGCAGGCGCAGCCGATGCAGCGGCACCGCGTTATCTGCCGCCTCCAGACAGTACAGTAACGGCCCGCGCTGCAGCGCCACACAGCCGGCGTCATCACGAATATCAGGATGCGCCCGGATGCGCTGAACTGGCATCGCTAAGTCCAGAACTATACTATCGCCCGTGCGCCAGCGCCGCTCGATCCGCACATAGCCTTTGTGCAAGTTCTGGTCAATTGGTATCTCTTCACCGTTAACTGCCAGGTGCGCTTCATGGCACCAGCCGGGAATACGCAGCTTCAATCCAAACTGTACAGGCTGCTCTGTCTCGATACTCAGTCGGATGGAGCCGTCCCAGGGATAGGCGGTTTCTTGCCGCAGCTTCACCTGCTGTGTCCCCACAGGCAGCGTGCTCGTGCTCTGCATATACAGGTGAACCGCGATCTCTGTGTCATTGACGCTGTAAACATATTGTCCCAGCGAAGCCAGCAGGCGTGAGATGTTGGGCGGGCAGCAGGCACAGCGGAACCAGGGCTCGCGGTGATGATGACCCTGGCTCTCTAGCGGATTTTCGTAATAGAATGCCTCCCCATTCAGCGCCAGACCGCTCAAGATGCCGTTATAGAGCGTGCGCTCAAGTATATCGGCGTAGCGACGATCTGTGTCGAGCTGCAACAGGCGGTGATTCCACAGGACAAGGCCGATGGCCGCGCAAGTCTCCGCGTAGGCCGTGTTGTTGGGCAGATCGTAGTCCTCTGTGAAGCCCTCATTATCCCGGGAGGGACCTATGCCACCCGTGATATAGGTTCGCTTAGGAATGAGATGCTGCCAGAAGCGCTCGCAAATACGCAGCCAGGATTCATCCCCCAGCTCTCGCGCCAGGTCCGCCAGCGCGCAATACAGGTACATCGCTCGCACGGCATGACCAACCACTTCGGTCTGTTCGCGCACAGGTACGTGGGACTGGTTATACTCATAGGTGCGGGCCCAGAACTCGCCAGGATCCTCGCCGCGCACACGCGCCTCTATGTCAAAGTAATGCGGCCGCTGCCCTCGCTCCTCGATAAAATAACGTGCCAGGTTGAGATAACGCGCTTCTCCTGTCGCTTTGTAGAGCTTGATGAGCGCCAGTTCAATCTCCTCATGCCCGCAGTAGCCGCGCTGTTTCCCTCCCTCACGACCAAAAAGGCTGTCGATGAGGTCGGCATAGCGACATGCGATATCGAGCAGCGTACGCTTCCCTGTGGCCTGGAAGTGAGCTACCGCCCCTTCGATCAGGTGTCCAGCACAGTAGAGCTCGTGCCAGTCGCGCAAGTTGGTCCAGCGTTTCTCGGGCTCAATCTTGGTGAACCAGAAATTGAGGTAGCCGTCCGGCTGCTGGATAGAACCAAGGTAGGCAATCGCTTCGTCGACCAGAGCTTCGAGCTTCGGGTCTGGATGCGTTGCCAGGCTGTAGCTTGCGGCTTCTAGCCATTTGGTGATATCCGATTCCCAGAACACATAAGGCGTGAGCCTCATCCCTGGTTTCCAGTCGTACTTATACATATCAAAATATCCAAGCTGCTTCATCTGCTCATATATATGAAACAGCGTACGTTCCCGCAATGTACGCAAACGAGGCGCCCAGAACGTGTCCTCGATCACAACTGCGCTATGGGCTATGGGCGAAGAGAACTGATCCATGGATTACCCTTTCTAAAGTAGAGAATCGCTGATAATTTCTATTACGCTTTCACGGCGCCGGCCGCCAGTCCGCTGACATAGTAACGCTGCAAAAACAGAAACAGGACCAGGCACGGCAGCATGGAAATCGTTATCCCCGCCTGTATCATACCCCAATCGATGGCGCCGTATTGTCCGCTGGAGGCATTCAATAACATAATAGGCAGCGTAAACTTGCTGCTATCGGTCATGAAAATGAGGGCCGCCAGGAACTCGTTCCATGAGTTAAAAAAGGCGAACATACCAACAGTAATAATACCAGGCAGGACAATTGTGAGCATCACCCGGTAAAGCAGGCTCCACGACGAGCACCCATCGATCAACCCTGCTTCTTCGATCTCTCTCGGCACGCTGTCGAACGCGTTGCGCATCACAAAGACTCCAAAGGGCAGCTGGAACGTTGTATAGACAAGCATTAGCCCCAGTAGGGTGTTATGGAGCTCAATGGTACGTAACACCAGAAAAAGCGGCACGAGGATCGACTGAAAAGGGATCATCAAGGTGGCCAGGATCGTGACGAACAAAATGTCCTTTCCGGGAAAACGAAAGCGCGAGAAGCCATAACCACCCAGGGTGCTGAGCACAAGGGTAAAGATAACCGTGCCCAGCGCGGCGGTAGCGCTGTTGAACGCGTAGGTGCCAACGCCGCCTGCGAAGGTGAGCAGGTGCTGATAGTTGCCCCACGACAGGTATGACGGTAAGAAGGTCGGCGGCGAGGCGGATGCTTCGGGTGGCGGCTTCAACGAGGTGACTATTGTCCAGACAATCGGGGCCAGAAACAGGATCGCCAGCGCGGTACAGGTGACGTAATAGCTGGCACGCATGCCCACGCGTATCTGTTTGCGCCGCGAGAGAGTCATAGAGCGCACGTGATCCCTCCTTCGCTTAATCTTCAGGATTGTGGCGCATGACGTACAACTGCACCACGTTGATAATCAGCAGTATGAACAACAGGGTAATGGAGAGCGCGCCAGCGTAACCTAGCTCGAAATTCGTGAATCCCGCCTGGACGATACGCAGAACGGTGGTTATCGTCTGATTTTCGGGGCCGCCATGCGTCATGATATAGAAGTGGTCGAAAGCCAGGTAAGATCCTGTGACGATCAGGACCAGGATTAAAGCAAAGGTGCGGCGCAGTAGAGGAAGCGTAACATATACCAGTTGCCTCCAGAAGTTCGCTCCATCTACCCGCGCGGCTTCATATAGCTCCGCCGGAATCGCCTGCATCCCGACAAGAAAAAGCAGCATGGAAAAGCCGCTTGTTTTCCATACTATCATGATGATGACCGAGGTAAGCCCGAGATTGACATCGTTAAACCAGGCGATCGGTGTCCGTATGAGGTGCAGGTAGCCCAGCAGCCCATCAATAGGCCCCACCTGGTCGTTGTAGAGCCAGACCCAGAGAAAACTGGCGGTCCCCAGGCCAATAACGACCGGCAAGAAATAGGCGGTGCGTAAAAAGCCAACTCCCTGTAATGGCTGCCGGACGAGCAGGGCGAGGATAAAACCGACCAGGCAGATCAGGGGACAGACGATAACGGTATATTTCGTGGTAAAGATCAGGCTATTAAGAAAAACCTGGTCTTTCGTCATATCAATGTAGTTCTTCAGACCTATGAAGTGTATCTCCCCAAAAATGGTCCATTTGTTGAGAGACATCCATGCTGTGAGTGCCAGAGGCAAAAGAAAGAAACAGCAGACAAAAATAACACTGGGTAAGACAAAAAGCAGACCTGCCCTTTGCCGTCTGCGCATGAGCCTGGATGAAGGCGCGACACGCCTTGTCTTGGCTTTTACAACCTCTGCCATGGCTGATGACGCCATAACGCCGGTCCTCCTCTCTACAAACTATGCAGGGTGAAGGGAATTTTCAGGGATACAACCCTGAAAATTCCCTTTTATCCTTTTCCCACTTAACCCGAACTCAGGATCTGCGTGAACTGCTGTTGGGCCGTGTTCATCGCCCCATCAATGTCTCCTCCAAAAACGGCCTTCTGGATCATCGTCGCCCAGGGACCATTGTTGTCGTTGATTAACTGATTATCCTTGACGCTATAGACCGTCTTCCCAATGCTCATCTGATGCGCAATAAGGACATAGCGCGCATCAAGCTGGCTATATTTGTTGTTCGCCAGGTCGGTACGTACCGGAATACTGCCGTTCTTGGCAAATTGCTCGATCTGCACCTGGTCGGTCAAACACCAGTTGATGAACTCAAATGCCTGGTCAACATGCTGTGAACCCTTGGGAACACCAATGACATCGCCTCCCGCGAAGGACGAGTTCCCGCTAACTTTTCCGGGCAGCGGG
>JAFMRP010000534.1 GCA_017354095.1 Ktedonobacteraceae bacterium | reverse complement strand
ATTCCATCCATAGAATTCCCATAGTCTAAATCAATACGGAGCAATTATCGACGGTGGGACTCACCGTCAAAGCGGGAGATGCCACATCGATACTGCTCCACTGCTTTCCCCGATGGCCAGGCGCTTGCTATCGGGCGACCAGGTGAGCGTTGATGCACCGTCTGGTTCCATGTTAATGGAGCAGACATGATGGTTATTCCCGGCGTCCCACACCTGTACCATATAGGTTTTGTTATAGTCAGGAGGGCCATCCTCCACAGAAACTGAGGCAGCAAGATATTTGCCATCAGGGGACCAGGCGATGTTAACTACTTCCTCAAATGAGTTCTCAGGATACCCTGTGTAGGTCGAGATCAGGTGTCCATTAGTGGCATCCGATACTGATATTTGCACTGGAGCGCCATAAGTATTTGCCGAAGCCAGACGCGTGCCGTCAGGGGACCAGACGACGCTATTCACCTCCTTATGCTCCGCGATGTAGGTGGAGATAAGGCGACCACGATTACTATTACTGACATCTGTCACTTGTACCATCCCGTCATCACCCCCCGAAGCCAGACGCGTGCCGTCAGGGGACCAGGCAAGCACGTTCGCAGGCTGCTGATCAAATGACGGGTAGACAGAGATCTGGCGCCAATTCGTGGCATCGAAAACTCGCACATTATTATCATTAGCCGCGGACAGACGCTTGCCATCAGGGGACCAGGCGATTGCTAGATACACACCGCCGTATTCTTCGCGATGGACAAGAAGTTGGCGACCATTATCGCTCTCCCATACCTGCACCGTCCCATCATCACCTCCCGAAGCAAGATGCTTGCCGTCAGGAGACCAGGCGACCGCATATACGGTGTGTGTATCTCCTCCTGTAACGTTGTGTGTGTGCCCTGTATATGTGAAGACTTGTTGACCATTATCGCTCTCCCATACCTGCACCGTCCCATCATCACCTCCCGAGGCCAGACGTGTGCCATCAGGAGACCAGACGATCGCTCTCACCGGAGATGTATGCCGTTTGAACATGTACAGGCGAGTAGGTTGGGGAGGTGGGGGTGATTGAGTGGGAGAGGAGTGAAAACTCAACCACCAGGCGAGTCCCCCTCCTGCTGCGGCGAGTCCAACCAACCCCAGGAGTACCTGTCGTCGTGGGTGTTTGTGCCTCCTGTTTGGTTCTGGCGACATCTGCGAGTCAGCGTTGACTTGATCGATTCGTTCTGCCATATCGTCTCCTCCGGGACCTTTCCCTTCTCAGGGCTGCGTCTCACAGCGATCGCACTGGCATCTCATGGCATGTTTTGTGCGAAGACTTACACCTTTCCATTGCGAAAGCTGTGATCTCCTTAGCAGCGAAGCCTCTTCCGTACTGACCGAAGCTCTTTCTCCGGGCGATAGATCACAATTGATGCCTTTAGTATGCGCCGAAACGGCGAGGAAGGCAGTGAAATTTTTCACACTTTTGATACACTCTCCCAGCCCTTCCAGTCTGGTGAACCAGGCAGCGAACATTTTCTATTGAGGGGCCAGCGTCTTGACCATCACAACGTGCGGGCCGGTTCCGGGTATCTCGAAAACGTCGCCTAGCTGCTGGAAGCCGAGGCGCTGATAGAATCCGGTGACGTGGGCGCGTCCATTGCACCAGACCTCCGCTGGCAACCCCTGTTGCTCGACGTAGCTGATAAGCGCCTCGACGATTTTGCGGCCCGCGCCAGTCCCGCGCGCGTCCTCCTCGACGGCCATGCCACGAATTCGCCAACTCGCGGGCTGCGTGGCCCCTTTGCGTGGATCGGGCAGGATGGAGCCGACGCCGATCAGTCGGTTATGCTGAAAACAGCCAATATGCAGCGCGCCCGGCACCGTGTCATAGGGAAGCGCGCAGGCACTCAAGGGCTGGTGCGGTCTGAGAATACGATGGCGGTGATCGTAGGTCTCATCTATGTAAATTTGGGAATTCTATGGATGGAATCAGGATAAATCGGTGAGTGGGTCTTTCCTCAGAAAGAAGGCAGATCGCTCACCGATTTATCAAAATTTGCGCTCACGGAATTCCCAAATTTACACACGATGTTGAGAAAAAACCTTATCGGCAGTGTTCGTCCTCAAAAAGCTCCGACGCTGCTGATTTCGGTGAGGAGCTTCATGCTGCTCCTGATACCCATTCCTGAAATTCACTAAAGGCTTAGCGTTGTAAATTTCTCTGGAGGGCCTGGTGGATCCTCCTCATGATGGCCGACATGCTTCTATCATGTAACCTACATCAGATGCTCTAAATAGGCCCTCAAAGTTCATGAGCAACTCTTTTGCGCTATCCAGTCGAAGGCATTTAGGTCGCTCTAAGTACTTAGAACGCTTATTGTTTCTTCCGTTTATCTATCCTTCTTCTTCGTAGAAAATCATCAAAGTCAGCACGTGAGACGCGATACTCACCACCCACATCCACAGCTGCAAGTTCTCCTGAATTTATCCAGGCCCGAACAGTTTTTACGTTCACTTTCAATTCTTTTGCTATCTCATCAGTTGTAAGCCAGCTTTCACCCTCCGGCATGTGCGTCTCCTAATAATCAAATTTGGCTTATTGTACTACGATTAGGGTGCATAGTCAATCAACAAGGCGCTAACTGGCGCATAGGGTTGATTGACGGTTCTAGCTCTCCTATAATAATTCATATAGCTTCAAAGCGGCTCACAAAGGCATTTAAGGCTGCTAGCTGATTGAAAGGGGGTGGTACCATACTGCCCTACCGTGGTCCAGACGGTAGGGCAGCGAGCGAGAACACACGTAGCCTGTTGTAAGTCGTTCTACGGGTGCTCTACGCCTTTCATCAAGGCACATTAGCACCCGGCCTGTCAAGTTGTTAATGATGAACATGACTGGAGGGTAGCGATGAACCATCTTCCCGCTCAGAAGTACCCGCGCTGCTGGAAGCGCGCTTCTCGGACCATTCGACGCCTCGCCGGGGGGCATTGTGAACGATGCGGCTGTGCCTGCAACAACCTGAGCGTGCATCACATTGGCACTCCCTTTGCCAATGGCAAACCCGGCGATCCTCACGACAAACATGATCTTCGACGCGAGAACCTGACGGCGCTCTGTTTCGCCTGCCATGACGAGATCGAACATATCAGAGCCATCAGCGAAGCCGTGAAACAGCAGAAGCAGAAGCGAGCCGCGCAACTGGTAGCCCATCGCGCGCTTGGCATTGGAACTGGCCTGATCCCCGTCGTCGACCAAACGATCAGCACACAGCCAAAGGAGTCTTGAATCATGGCAACACGAAGCATTGAAGCAGTACGAGACCTTCGCATTACTTCCTTGGTCACCATCGGTCATCCTGAATTCGGTAACTAATACGAGCGAGGTTTAGCCTTCTCTCTGTTTGAGGATGCCGCCAAGCTTGGCCCCTTGCATGACCTATACCTCGTCGATATGTTCACGCTGGCTCGCAACCAGTGGCACTTCTTTGACGGCCAGCATGAGCATGAACTGTACGCCCACATCGGCTATAACCCTGGGCGAGATTCACGGCGGGGTGCTATTGGCCGATAGTGGAACACTACGACCCGATGTCTCGACGCTCGTGACCTTGCACAACAAAGACGTCAAGCATGGCTATCGTGTCGGGCGTGAGTACTTCTTTGTGGATGCCACCACCGATGAGGAACGCCACAAAACGGATACGTATGTGATGGAAGTCCTATGCGAGTTGGCCGACGAGTGTGACCAGCACCGGGACAATTACAGCACGGTGCGCTATATCATCGGCGATCTGTTGGGGAATCTCAGTGGGCAGTTGTTTCCCTGGACACGCGAAGAACACTGTGCCTATGAAGCCCACAGCATGAAGATGATGGGCGATGTTGACTGTCTTCGTTCCCAGACCTGTCAATGTGCCCCACAAGCGGTTTCGTAGAATGGTCAGGGATACAACCGGGGTGACCCCGGTTGTATCCCTTAGGCAAGGGGAGAAGCAGGATGCTGCTGTGCAAGAAAATCAAAATCGAGGTGAGCCAGGAAGGAGCCGAGGCGCTAGAGTTCATGCAAGGCAAGTGCCGGGCACTCTATAACTGGTGGATCATGCGACTACGAGATGGGGAACGGTGGAACCTCAACACTGCGAAGAAATCCTTGCAGGAGAGCAAAGCCTATGATCCCGAACTCCGTTTTGTCTATGGCAAGTTGTTAGCTGAAGTCTACTTTCGCATCGATAAAGCCATGCAAGCTTTCTTCAAACGGGTTGCGGATGGAGCCAAGAAACCAGGCTTTCCACGGGTCAAGCCGCGTCATGGCTTCTTTACCCTCTGTTATCCTGCGATGTACCTGGAAGTACAGGGCAGCACCATAATGCTCCCAACTGGTGGCGGAGGGAATTGGGGGCCCAAGCGTTATCCCAATATTGTCGCGCATTTGACCGAAGCTCCACCGGAACAGTTTCGAGAAGTTGCGGTTTCCAGGGATGCACGAGGCAACTATTACTGCTCCTTTGTCTACGAGGAGCCAGAGCAGTACAGTTATCCCGATGGCATTGTAGCCTTTGATTTAGGTATCAAAGTGCTGGCTACTGGCTATACCGATACCGGGCGTGTCTACCACATTGG